>CAJBLH010000034.1 GCA_903953895.1 uncultured Desulfobacteraceae bacterium
ATTCGCCGAGCAAGAGAAATTGCTCACAAATTCGATTAAAACAGCAAAAAATGCACTACTTCGGTTCAATTAAAATGAAAATAGCACCGATTGTTCAAGATAATCAGAAATTGGAAGTCAGATTAATCTGAGATTCAACAAAAGGCAAACTGTACGAAATCAACATTAGCGAACTCCGAACAGATCCCATGCAGCCCAGAAAATGCATTGATCAGCAGGGGATAGATGAATTGACGGCATCGATCACCAGGATAGGCGTGATTCAGCCTATTGTTTTTCGAATCGATGATCAGCAAAACAAGATTGTAGTTGCCGGAGAGCGCCGCGTCAGTGCTGCCCAAAAGGCCGGACTTGTCACCATTCCCGCTATCTTTATTGCCGGCAACTATTCCGAAATCGCACTGGTCGAAAATATCCTCCGGCAGGATCTGACTGCAGTTGAAGAGGCCGAAGGCTTGCAATCCCTGATGATCGAGCAGGGATATACCCAGGAACAACTTGGGGGCATCGTTGGCAAGGCGCAGAACACCCTGAGTGAAATCCTGAGCCTCAACAAGCTTCCCCAGGAGATACGGAACGAGTGCCGCGGGGATCGGAACATTTCCAAGAACACACTGATTTCCATTGCTAAAAAAAAGCAGGTACGGGCCATGACAACGGCTTACAAAGCCTATAAGACCAAACAGCAGAAGGGAAAAACCGCCCGACAGAAGAAAGACCCCAACGCGCCCCAGAATGTAATCCCCTCCATCAATAAGGCCCTGAAAAATATCCAGTTGATGGATACATCAGCATGGACCAGTGATGACAAAGCCACCTTGCAGGTAATACTGGCAAACCTGCGGATAGAAATTGAAAATTGCCAGGCCAACCTGGAAGCATAGACGAATTCGGCAGGTTCCTGAAGATACCGGAGCATACAGGCTGAATTTCAATTTATATGAAATGACTTTCAATACGCAATGGGCAACTATTCATGAGTTATTTGATTTTATTTGTTGAAAAAAGGTTGGAAAAGTGTCTCTCTATTTGTAACGGATACCATGCCTCATGAAAATGGAACAGATAAAGCAAAAAGTTTTCAACGGAGAGTATGTTTACACATACCATGCTGAAATTGAAAGAAGGGCAGACGATCTTGCTTTCTACCAAATTGAATCATCGATTTTGAATGGGGAAATCCTTGAGGAATATCCTGATCTTGGAATAGGTGAAAGTTGCCTTTTATGTTCCCAAGCCACCAAAATTCATTGATCCACGGACTAGGAGAAAAAAATGATCAAAAAATGTAATTTCTGTGGAGCCATCGACTACGAAGAACGTAGGACTGAATACCTTTACACATACAAAGGCAACTATCTTCTTGTTCCGAATACACCCGTGGAAATTTGTACAAAGTGCGGAATGGTGTATTTTGAGGCATCTGTTTTAAAAGAAATCGAGAGGCGTTTTTTTGCGATTCAAAAAAGAGAAGAACAGCCAGATGTTTACATTGAACTTCCTCAGATAGCTTTTGCGTAGGAAATATATTGCACTATTTCCAATTTTGATGATTGTGTTCGATATTACAGCTTGCTTTACTGCGACAAAAATTACCAGGCCTGCCTGCAACATTAGACGGATTCGGCAGGCTCCTGAAGATACCGAAGCAAACATGCTGAAAGTTATTTATCTATAATATCAGTATGTTTGATGTATAATATCGGAGCTCCGATATTATTGACCTCTTTATATCATGGATTTCAAGAACCCAAATATGATCAAGCAGAATTGGAAAATTATAAGATATACCTGTCAAGAGATATTCCATCGGCATCCTGTGCCTAATATCCCGGTTGACTTATACTGCGCGCATGTATGTCTATCATTACCGGATATATGACCGATATCACCGGAAAGTCGCCAGTCTGGCGGTATTGGCGGATAGGTCTGACACATGGAGACCGAACCATTTCGGGTATTCCATGTGGGGATGTGAAGTTGACATCAAATTTCCGATCGTAAAGCTGCTCGACTATGAAAATGAGGGCGCAATTCCGCCGTCACAGAGAAGCAATCCGTTCGCCATTGCAACGATAGCGCATTTGAAGGCGAATCAGACAAAGGGTAACGCCCGAAATCGTTTGAACTGGAAAACGGAACTGGTCAAGAATCTGTCTGAGTTGCAATACAGTCGGAAGGAAATTTTGGATTTGTTTCGGTTCATAGACTGGATATTGGATTTGCCGGAAAAGGAAGAACGGCTGTTTAAGGAACAGTTGGTGCTATTTGAGGAGGAAAAGCATATGCAGTACGTCACCAGTATCGAAAGACTCGGAAGACTCGATGGGCAGAAAGAAGGTAAGAAAGAAGGTATGTTGAAAATCTCCCGCGAAGCGGTCAGCGACGTCCTTCGAATTCGGTTTAAACGAATTCCAAAGGATGTTGCGGGTATGATTCGATCTATCGAAGATATTAATGACCTTAAAATGCTGCATAAGTTTGCCATAACAGCGCCGGACATCGCCACATTCCAGGCTGAGCTGGAAAAGCGTATTCCTGCAACGATCAAATCCGCTGCGTAGAGCAGCGATCGTAAATTGGTGGATATCCAGGAAGGCGTTGATGTGAATCATGACCTCATCACCCATTAGTGACAGTGTGCTGGTTATCGAACCCGGCCGCACCGAAAAGAATTATTGGGCGGATTTGTGGCGCTACCGGGAGCTGTTTATTATTCCAGACCTCGTTAATTTGAGTCGAAAAAGTACATTTTTTTTGGACATTCAAATTAACCGAAAGGCGAACTGCCGACTTCGATTTGAAGCAATTTACCGCTCGGTGTAGTTACTGCCAAGTCATTTAATTTTCGACAAAAT
>CAJBLH010000035.1 GCA_903953895.1 uncultured Desulfobacteraceae bacterium
GGTATTGGAGAAATCATGATGATCCCGGTCATCTTCCAGCCACTTTCAGCCTGGAAGGATCATAATCCAGATGATAACAGCATATGTCTCCGGTAATCTGATTCATGGCCAGAACAAGCGCCGGCCCCGTGAATGCTTCAGGGTATTGGAGAAATCATGATGATCCCGGTCAGCCTCCATTTACTTGCAGCCTGGGAGGATCATAATCCAGAGATAACAGCATATGTCTCCGGTGATCTGATTCACGAGGCCAGAACAAGCGCCGGACTCGTGAACGCTTCCAGGGTATTGGAGAAATCATGATGATCCCGGTCATCTTCCAGCCACTTTCAGCCTGGAAGGATCATAATCCAGATGATAACAGCATATGTCTCCGGTGATCGGTTTTATGGCCAGCTCCAGTTGCTTGCAGCCAGGGAGGATAATGTCCGGAATATCACGCCTCTGCCCATAATGCTGATGCTTCGATCTGGATCACTTCCAGTTATCTTCTGGTTCGGCGTTGTGGCAGATGCAGGCTGTAGCCCGAATTCCTTCCAGTTTTTCCGAATTTTTTCCAAAAAAAAACACCATCCCACAAGTGGATAGTGTTTTCCCGGCAGGAGGAACCGCCGTTTTCAGACCAATCACGGTATCAATTGAAACCGCCAGGATGTCGCCACGTCTGGAATCTGAAATTTCTTTAAGAAGTTCGCCTCTGCATCGGCCCAGCGAGCATATGCGGACTGATATCATAAATTTTCAAATTATTGATTCCGCCTCTCAATTCAAACCCGAATTCTGCTGCTATCGATAGCAGCGATTGCCTGAATTCTTGATTTAATTTGATAATTTCGTCGGAATGCTTGTTAACTTCTTTTTGCAGATCAACGGCAACCTCGTCCTGTATCCGACTGAATTCTATTGAAATTGATCGATTTATTTTATCGATTTCACGATTATTTTCAGATATTGCCGAATTTGCGGTTTCAATCCAGGTTGAAATTTCTTCAATTGAAAATTCAACCTGGATTTTTTCGCGGTCAATCTCTTTGGGGTCATTCCACAAAATAGCGTCACGAATTTTTTGAGAGTTTGCATGTCTGGAATTCTTGATTTCAGCAATGTCGCCTTGCCAAGTTTTGATTTTGATCTGAAGATCAGAGTTGTGGTTATGGCGCTTTTCGCGCTCATCTAACAACATTATGACTTGCGAATTACTAAATTTAAATCTGATTTCAGTATCAATGTCACCATCAGATTCCGATCTATCCGGTGAAATAAGTCCCTTTAGAAGATCGTATATCGGTCTGCCGCCCGACCAAATAAAACGTTCCGCCGGTTGTAAATTATTTTCCAATGTGTCCCGCCTTCTTTTTCAATGATGATAGAAAATCTGCATGAAGCTTCGGGTATCGATAAGCTGCTGCCCGTGTAGCCTGCGCCAATGTTATTGATTCCATTTCACTAATTTTTTTAACCGCCTCGGAAAATGTCTTGAACTGATATTGATCGATTAGAGTTAACCCTTTTTTGTTCTGGGAATTTTCTCTTTTAATGAAAAAATCATGTGCCCCTGGGTTCTCAGATGCAGCGTCAGAAAGCGCCTGTTTTAAGCTCAGCCCGTTTGAGATTTTTTTTTGAATAAGTTTTTCAAAGTTAGAATACATTTTAATTCCTTTCATCTCTGTTATTTTTCATCTATATGATAGCATCATAAATTTTGGATCACAAATCCCAGAGTCACCACGAGTCACCTTGGGTCGAGTTGATTATTCCGTTTTGTTCAGCGTAGACTAAAACCATGTGCTTCACGTATGAGTCTATTGATCTTCGCGTAACTCTTACACTCCGACCAATTTTAAACGCCGAAAGCCGTCCATCTTCGATCATCCTTTCTACTGTACGATCAGAGATACTTAGCATTTTAGAAGCAGCCAAAATCGAAATAGATTCACTCATTTTTCACCCCTTAATATAGATTTTACGTATTCCCGATCCGCCGCTGGCATCTTTTCAATCGCTGTAGCTATTTTTTCATGATGTTCATCCTGGTTCTTAAATTCACCGATTTTTTTAAGGATGTCGTCTGGCAGCATCGGAGACTTACCCAGGTGCAGAGAACAAACTTTCCCCTTTATGCGTTTGACGGCCTTAGTGTACCCACTGCACTCGTAAACCGACCAACCATTATACATTGCTGATTTCTTTAGTTTTTTTGCATCATTCAGTAGGTTTTCAATTTTCGAAATCAAATCTGAAATGTCTTTTTTGTCTACAAACATGAATATCACCAATTCAAAAAAGTAATTGAAAAGTAACCTATCTTGATTATAATTATCTGTTTTTATAGTAATGTTCCATATTCCATTCCAATCCAATCCGACACCCGGACACATCCATCGTGGCTATTTGACCCCTACATGATACAGGTCCAGGAAGGACCCGCGATCCTCCTCACCCTTCAAAACGTAACCATCACTATAATAAAATAACTGACCGGTTCTGTTTTGAAATACAAGATTCTTGTCAATCGGAAAATTGAACAAGTCATTTCTGCAATGGGAAACACGGTTACCATTGTAGGCCCCGTGATAATGATTTCGCCCGCAAAAGGCACACCTTTCTGTTTTGCCCCAGGAATTCACGGATAGTATCAAAACAGTTTTATTGCCGTCCTCTATTCCAACGGCATTTTCACGCAGATGTTTGAGAGTTTCCCATTTTTGAATGTTTGAGAGTTTCATTCAATATTCCTTTTTGGTTTGCCTTTTTTGTTCCTGTGTTCTCAATTTTTAAAATCTCTTTTTTGACTTTTCTAAAACCTATTTTAGAAAAGAAATGTCACCCTATTTATAGGGTGACGTTTCTATTCTAAAATAGAAATGTTGCACCACAAAAACCGCTTTGATTTTTCTAACTTTTCTAATTTTTCTAAACTCGATTTTCTGCGAATTTGAGCCACTTTTTATTTTTTCTATAGCCTCGTTCACTTCGGTCGATCAGGTAAGGCATAGCACCAGCAGTAGCCCATGACACAAAATCATTTATTCTGTTGTTTGATAGACCCGTTAGGTCTTTAAAATCTGCTTTAAAAATTGCTATCTCGAGTTCATCAACGCCGAGTATGGACTTTGCAGCTTGAACATATTCCATAAAGTGAAGTTGCGGCTGCTTCGATTGCTGTGTTTTCTTTTCTGGGGGCACACTGTCATCAACCCGAAAACAGTAAGCATCACCCGATGCAGAACAGCCCCATACAATGACACTTGCAGCTTTTGGGGCATAATTCCGTAACACGCATTCAACTACTGTCGCTCCCTCGATTTTCATGTGCGGTGTCAGGACGATTGCAGCATCATAGTCTCGGCCCAGGACGCCTGAACCACTGCCCCGGTCTGTTATTTTTTTTTCTCCGGGTGTACCCTTTCCGTCGTGATGCACATATACGATTGCTGCCCCCGTGTCCTCTGCCAAACGATCAAACTCGGCAAGAATAATCTTCATGTCTTCCGCTGCATTTTCAACGCCGTCTGCGATTTTATACAGGGGATCGATGATAATGACTTCCGGTTTGTGCTTTCCTGCGACCTTCCGGATTTTTTCGATTCCTTTCGCGCCTGTTATATATAGACCTCTTCCGTTAACGATCTGAAGCCTATCCCCGATGTCTTTAGCCGTTATTCCCATGGCTTTTGACAGCCGTCTTATTCTGCGATGAAAATGATCCGCTGTTACTTCCAGTTGAATCATCAGAACGCGCCTGGGTTTTGGAATGTACCATGTTAAAAAATTGTGCGAATTTGATGCTAACGACAACCCAAACTGATTAACCAGCATTGTCTTGTTCATCTTGGAGGATGCGATTACTGCCATCTTATCGCCTCGATCAAGTGTGTTCTCTAAAATTTGATCTGGCTTTTGGGGTTCATGTGATAGGTAGTCTGCGGCATTCACCGCCTTCAACTCCAAAGATGAATCTTTTTCCATCGCGGTGATAAATGTGTTTATTTCTGATAGCAATTCGGAGCTGTCTGATCCCGGCGTTATTTTTTTTCCGGATTCATTAAGAAATGACTGGATTTGCCTTTGCTTTTTTAAGTCGATTAGCCTCTTAATGCCACTGTCGATATCAACGCAAATTGGCGCCTCATCCTTCAGTTTTAAAAGCTCAACTATTCCCACCGGTGCGCCATTAACTCGACTCTTTAGTATAGATGCAATCTCTACGATGTCGGTTGATGCGTAATTTTTGCTGATAGCCTCGGTAATGCCCGAAGAAATGAATTTATACGTTTTGTTGCTGAAGTCAGCTTCCTCAAGCCGGTTGAAGCACAATTGACCATCGAAAGGATCATTTAGGATGCTCGCGAGGACGCACGCTTCAAGCTCAACGTCTGCAGGAATGACACTATTAGCGGTGACCATTTGATACACCCTTTTTATTTCGTTGATTTTCTGATATAAAAGACGTATTTACACACATGATTTTTCATATCCCCATCCCGCATTGGTTTCGCCCCGTGCGGGTTTCTTTTTCAAGCCATACCTCGATTTTTTATTTTAGCTCCCAGTGATCGCCCGAATTTCCTCAGCTCTCCAAACAGTCGTTCTGGCACCCAACTTTATTGGTTTTGGGTATCGCCCGGATCGGATTCCGCTCCACCACGCCGATCTGCTTATGGGTATAAAGCCAGGTGTGCCGGTTTTTTTGTTGCCCAGAATCTGTACTTCGCGAACATAGCCTTCTACTGGAAACTCCGTTTTCATATTTTTTCTCCTTTCTTTTTACTGTTGATTTGTGTTTAACTGTGATTCTTTTTGAATGATACCGATTTATTTTGAATTATCGTATCCAACGAATTAATCGTAACCTTACTGTACGGATTTATGACGGACAAAAAAAAAGCCTATCAGGATATAAATCCCGATAGGCTCTATGTTTTAAGCTATTTTGGAAGGTGTTCTTTTGGTTTTTTTGAAACTAAAATAGAAATGAGCGAGCGCCCGCTAAAAGGTCATAATCGATGTTCGAGGCATCGACTATCACCCAATCGGTTTAATCCATCGTTCCGGACTTCCTGAAGGGGATAATTTTAGCGCCAGATTTTAGACCGTCCAGGTAATCCGCCCAGGTCTGCATCATTTCTTTGCGTTTTTCGATGTGCTTGCTACGATTGTAAGCCCCCCGAAGAGGGTCACGGACGACATGTGCGAGCTGTGCTTCAATGAAATCAGGTCGAACCTGAAGAACCTCGTCAAGAATCGTCCGCGCCATTGCCCTGAATCCATGCCCAGACATTTCATCCTTTTCAAAACCCATACGACGTAGGGCTGCCAATACAGCGTTATTGCTCATGGGTCTGTCGGCTGATCTTGCAGAGGGGAACACGAAACGCCCGTTCCCGGTAAACAGATAAAGTTCTTTCAGAATTTTCACAGCCTGAAAACTCAAAGGAACGACGTGCGATTTCTTCGTATCGAAGCTAGATTTCCGCATCTTCATTCTCTCAGCAGGGATAGTCCATAAAGCTTCCTCAAGGTTAAACTCTGTCCATTCAGCTTTCCTTAACTCCCCAGGTCTAACAAATACCAGCGGTGCAAGTTGCATTGCACTCTTGACAGTGAATGTGCCCTTATATCCATCAATAGCTTTCAGAAGCCCGGCAACATCAACCGGCTCTGTTACGGCTGCATAATGCCGCTCTATAACCGGCTGGAGCGAATCTGTCAAATTAATGGTTGGATCGCGTTCGGCTTTCTCAATTGAAACGGCATAGCGGAATACCTGACTGACAATCGTCTTTACCCGATGTGCCGTTTCTATTGCCCCCCGTGATTCGATAATCCGCAATGCTTCGAGGATATCCATTGCCGTTATTAATTTTATCGGCCTACTTCCGATAACCGGAAACAGATTCGCTTCCATTGACCGCATGAGTTTTTCAGCATGATTTTTTGTCCATAAATCGTATTTTACGGAATGCCATTCACGGGCAATATTATCGAATGTGTTTTTCGTTTGCTCAATGATATCTGCTTTCTCAGCCTTTTTTTCTGCAACCGGATCGATACCTGCATCAAGCTTTCGTTTAGCCTCCATACGCCTTTCTCTGGCAGCCATCAATGTAACAACAGGATACTTCCCAAGCGCAAGGGTCTTTTCCTTTCCATCGAATCGATACTTCAACCGCCAAAGCTTTCCCCCTGTTGACGTAACCAAAAGGAAAAGTCCATCACCATCAAACAATTTATAGTCTTTTTCTCTTGGTTTTGAGTTCTTTATTTTGACATCTGACAAGCTTACTGATACCTTTTTAGGCATGGAATCCCTCATAAAAAACACATGGTTATTTTTGGGGGTATTTTTCCAGGATTTAATAGGGTATTTTTGGACATGCCCCTATACCTACCCCCAAAAAAGTTGGATTTAGGGGTATATCATAGCACGCCTTTGGACAAATGAAAATAAAAAACCCCTTATTTCTAAGGGGTTTAGCACTGTATTGGACTTTGTTGGATTGTGTAATGGTGGAGATGAGGGGGATCGAACCCCTGGCCTCGGCATTGCGAACGCCGCGCTCTCCCGGCTGAGCTACATCCCCACAATTTCGATATGATGTGTACTTAACAAATCAAACCTGTAACGTCAAGGATTTCATTGATCACAACAGTAATGAATTTGGAGGGAAGATGGACCACAAGGTGGTGCTGAAGGATGCATTCAAAGGGTATACGCTGGATCAGGACAAGGTTTTACCGCCGGAGGAAACCGTAAAAAAAATTAAAGAAAGATTTCAACAGGTCCATCTGGATATTCTGGAGCGAACAGAACGGATCGATAACGGTCGGCTTGGGATTCCGGTATATCTGAGTTATTGCGGCAAGGATGCCAGGGCCGTTACCGGAACGCGGAAACAAATGGGAAAAGGGGCCACCCCCTCCCAGGCCGAGGCCAGCGCCGTGATGGAACTGGCGGAACGGTTCAGTTTTTTCAGCTTCTGCAATGCGCCGGAGAATTTTATTACCGATACCTATAAAAACCTTGGCGCCCGAGCACTTCCCTTCGAAATGATCGCACAATCCGTTCATGACCATTCCACCGAATGCGAGATTACCCGAAGCATTTTCGAAAATATCCCCCTGAAATGGACCTGGGGATATAACCTGACCCGACAGGAACAGGTCTTGGTTCCATTCAACTGGTTTTTCACCATCAATGAATACAACGGCCCATCCGCTGGAAATTGTGTTGAAGAGGCCATCAGTCAGGGGATCTGCGAAATTGTCGAGCGCCATGTTTCTTCGATCATCAGCCACCGGAAGCTGAAAGTTTCCGGCATCTCTTTGGATTCCGCAACCGACACGCTGGTTGTGGAAATGCTTCAGAAATATCGCCAGACCGGGATTAAACTTTTTGTCTCTGATTTTTCACTGGATACCGGTATTCCCACAGTCGGCATTCTGGCCTATGATCCGGTCACCTTTCCCCACTCCAGCGAAATCATCTGGACCGCAGGCACTACGCCTGATCCACAAAAAGCGTTCAGTCGGGCATTGACTGAAGTGGCACAGTTGGCCGGAGATTTTAATACCGGCGCCAATTATGAGGCCAGCGGGCTTCCCAAATTCAGCAGCCTGGATCAGACGGGGTTTATCACAGATCCGGAAAACCACATTTCCATCGCATCGCTTCCGAATCTTTCTAACAACAATATCCGGATCGAAGTGGAAAACTGCATTGCCGCGCTCTCTCAAAAAGGCCTTGATGTTATCGTCATCAACACCCGGCACCCCAAACTCGACATCCCGGCATTCTACACGATCATTCCCGGCGCTCATTTCAGAGAGCGGGCGCTGGGAACCAGTGTTGGGATGTTTGCCGCCAAACTCGTCACCGAAACCCAGCCGCCGGAGCAGGCAATCGCCGAGCTTCAAAGAATGGAGCAGATGCTTCCGGACAAGTATTATCTTCAGTTTTATCTGGGAACCGCCCATCTTGCCTTGAATGATCCCAGAACCGCATGCAGCCACCTGAACCATGCCCTTGATCTGAATCCTGTTCTTCAGGACATTCCCAGCATTTATTCGTATTTAGGAATCGCTCTGAAGGAAATGGAAGACTACAAACAGGCCATCAGCGTTCTTGAAAAAGGTGAAAGCTATGATTGCGAACGAACAGACATTCATAACCTGCTCGGATTCTGCCATTTCAAACTCAAAGATCATGAAAAAGCCATTGCCTGTTTTCAAAAAGTCGTGTCGCTGGATCCTGGTTCCGCCATCGACTACGCCAATATCGCTTCCAACTACCGCGATCTGGAAAAAACCGAAGAGGCGATTCACTATTATGAACTGGCGCTTTCTCTTGACCCATCCATCGACTTTGCCAGGAACAATCTGGCAAAACTGAAGTCCTGACGCAATTTACACACAAGAAACAGATAGGGGACCGAAAAAATGGTATCGGATCGAAGCACAGTTCGCAAAAGTAATTGGTTAGCTTGGATTCTGCTATCTGCCGGTCTGATTGTCACAATCTATGCCTCTGCTAATGTGGCAATAAACATTGATACCGAAGCAAAAAGGGAGTTTGAATTTGCATGCAGCCAAATCGAGCTAAGGATAAATGCGCGAATGGCTGCTCATGAACAGATATTGATGAGCGCTGCTGCACTTTTTAATGCTTCGGATGAAGTTACGCGGGAGCAGTGGCGTAACTTCGTTTTGCAACAAAAGGTCGAGCAACATCTTCCCGGCATACAGGGCATTGGCTTCGCTCTGCTTATTCCCCGCGAGCGGCTTGCACAGCACATACAGGAATTCCGCAGCCAGGGCTTTGCTGATTACAATGTGAGGCCGGAAGGCGATCGGGAGAGCTATACCTCCATTATCTATCTCGAACCGTTTTCAGGACGCAACCTCCGGGCCTTCGGCTACGATATGTTCTCCGAACCTGTCCGCCGGAGAGCAATGGAACAGGCGATGGATTTGGATGCGCCTGTTCTCTCCGGAAAGGTGATTCTGGTGCAGGAGACTGGTCAGGACGTTCAGGCTGGAACTTTGATGTATGTCCCTGTTTACCGCAAGGGGATGCCAACCGATACCATTGCAGATCGCCGTGCTGCAATTTATGGTTGGGCTTACAGTCCCTATCGTATGAGTGACCTCATGCAAGGTATCTTGATTGGATCGGATCTGGTAGCAGGAAAGCCGATTCGCTTGCAGGTTTTCGATAACGATCAATTGTCTGCCGATTCATTGATTTACGACAGTATGTCGAAGGCAGAGATGGAAACGGTAAACGAATCGCAAATTTTGCTGCAAACTCCTACAGCTTTCAATGACCGTATCTGGCGCTTGTGTTTTACCCAGACAGGTGGGCATTTGAACTACGGCTATGCATATAGTGTTCTTTCTGGTGGCGCAGTCATCAGCTTTTTGTTGTTCGGGCTGATTATTTCCCTTTTGAACACCCGATTCATTGCGCAGCAGTTGGCGGAACGGTTGACCGTGGATATCAGAAAAAGTGAGGAATTGTTACGACAGATCTCAGACCGTTTGACGTTAGCTGTGGAGGCCAGCAGTGTGGGTATCTGGGACTATGATATTGTCAACAACAGGCTGGTCTGGGACGAGCAGATGCATAGGCTTTATGGGATCACACCGGATCAGTTCTGTGGTGCTTACGAGGCATGGCAGTCTGGAATTCACCCAGAAGACCGGCTGAGAGGAGACGAAGAGATTCAGCTTGCGCTGCGGGGCGAAAAGAAATTCGACACCGAGTTTCGCGTATTATGGCCGGACGGAACTACACACAACGTCCGTGGCATCGGACTTGTACAACGTGATGCATCCGGTCAACCCTTGCGCATGATCGGCACCAATTGGGATATTACCAAACGCATGCAGTTCGAACAGCAGATGCGAATGAATGAACTAAACCTGGAAAGTCTTGTCAGAATTTCCCAGTATCAAACTGAAGATGCTCAGCAATCGCTTGATTACGCCCTCGAGGAGGCGATACGCATTACGGGGAGCAGGATCGGCTATATCAATTATTACAATGAGGAGAATGAGCAATTTACCCTGGACGCCTACTCAGCGGATGTCATGAAGGAGTGTACCATTACAGAGGTGAAAAACCGCTACGACCTCTCCCAAGCCGGTATATGGGGTGATGCCGTCAGGCAGCGTGAGCCTATCATACTGAACGACTTCCAGGCAGCCAATCCACAAAAAAAGGGTTTCCCCGAAGGTCATGCCGTTTTGTACCGCTATCTCACCATACCGATTTTCAGCAATGACCGGATCGTAGGGGTGGCCGCCGTTGCCAACAAGGCAAGCGATTATGATCAGACTGACGTCCTTCAACTGACCTTGATTATGGATGCAGTCTGGAAAATTGTTGAACGGATCAAGGCTAATCAGGAACTGTTGCATGCAAGGGAAATGGCGGATATGGCTAACGCGGCCAAGAGCGAGTTTCTGGCCAACATGAGTCATGAGATCAGAACTCCGATGAACGGGGTAATCGGCGTGACCGGGCTGCTGCTGGATACCGAACTTGATGACGAGCAGCGGCGCTACGCTGAGATCGTGCGCTCCAGCGGGAATTCGCTGCTTTGCCTGATCAACGACATTCTGGACTTCTCCAAGATCGAAGCGAAGAAGCTTGACCTTGAGATGCTGGATTTTGATCTGTCGAGCTTGCTGGACGACTTTGCAGGTACGCTGGCATTGCCAGCTCACGAGAAGGGGTTGGAGCTGCTGTGCGCCGCCGATCTAAATGTGCCGACGCTGCTTAGTGGCGATCCTGGGCGTTTGCGCCAGATACTCACCAATCTGACGGGCAACGCCATCAAGTTCACCCATGCCGGTGAGGTGTCAGTCCGCGTGTCATTAGTGGAAGATGAATCGGAAAGTAGTGGGCAGAGCGCAGAAAGCACTGAAAGCGGGGTAGAAGGCCCGGTACACAGCGATGTAACTGAGGGGGGGGGGGGAATATGAAGAGCGAAACAGTCATGTTACGCTTCACAGTGTGTGACACGGGCATAGGCATCCCGGCCGAGAAGATGGACCGTCTCTTCAAAAACTTCAGCCAGGTAGATGGCTCTACCACACGGCAATATGGCGGCACTGGCCTGGGGTTGTCGATCTCCAAACAACTTGCGGAGTTGATGGGAGGTGAGGCCGGCGTAAGCAGCGTGGAAGGTAAGGGTTCGGAGTTCTGGTTCACGGCGCGCTTTAACAAACAATCTGTGGGAACGCATAAGGAAAACATTCCGCCAGCCGATTTACACGATGTTCGCGTGCTGATCGTGGATGACAGTGCAACCAGTCGAGAAATCCTGACTACCCGCATGGTCTCATGGGGCATGCGTCCGACGGATGTGAAAGATGGTTCCGATGCCATCCGTGCCCTCTACATGGCGCTGGAAGAGAATGATCCTTTTTGCATTGCTGTAATTGATATGCGGATGCCGGACATGGATGGCGAGACCCTGGGCAGGGTCATCCGTGCGGACAAACGCCTAACCGATACCCGGATGATACTGCTGACTTCCGTGAGGATGAGTGGCGACGCCCGCCGCTTCCGGCAGATCGGTTTCTCAGCCTACGCAACCAAGCCGATACAGCACCAGGAATTGAAGGCAGTGCTGTCTTTGGCGCTGGCAGGGCAAGACGAAATCGAGCCTGAGCCTACCATCTCACGCCACTCGGGCCGCGAGAAGATGAACTTGTTCATAGATCGCAAGGCGCGAATTCTACTGGCCGAGGACGACGTTACCAATCGACTGGTGGTGCTGGGCATCCTGAAGAAAATGGGCCTGTGCGCGGATGCTGTATTCAACGGCGCAGAAGCGCTCATCGCCCTGCAGTCCAAGTCCTACGATCTGGTGCTGATGGACGTTAATATGCCGGTGATGAATGGATTTGAGGCCACAAAAAGAATCAGAAATTACGAAAAGATGATGATGGAAGACAATAAAATGGTGAATTATCTCCCATCATTTTCTTCCATCATTCCAATCATCGCCTTGACGGCCAACGCCTTACAGGGCGACCGTGAGCTTTGCCTGGAAGCGGGCATGAATGATTACATCACCAAGCCGATATCGCCCCAGGCGCTGGTGGAGGTGCTGGAATAAATGGCTGCCAAAAGACATTGAAACATGTGTCACCGACAGAGAATCGGTTGCCAGATAGCGTATGGCTAACGTGTCCGGGGCAACCGGGTGCCGTCATTGCTCCGGAGAAGCAATTAAGGATCAAGATAATGGCTGAAAAAGATATATATTTTTACAAGGCGGACGTTTTGCGACGGCAGGCGGAGGAAAAGGCCGCCGAGATGGCTGAAAACCAGGAGACGATGTCACCCGAAGAAACGCGACGGATGCTTTACGAACTGCAAGTACATCAGATCGAACTGGAGATGCAGAATGCGGAAATAATCGATGTTTGCACGCGTTACCACACCATCTACGACCTTGCCCCGGTGTGCTATTTTACCCTGAGCGAGCGAGGGACGTTCCTGGAAGCCAACATCGCCGCCTCCACCATGCTGGGCGTGGAACGGGGTACGCTGATCAATCAGCAGATCACCCAGTTCATTCTCAAAGAGGACCAGGACATCTACTACTTCCATCACAAACAGCTATTTGAAGCCCATATGGCGCTCTGCCAAGACTTGGTACAGGCAAACTCGGAGCAAACCGTTGAACCGCAGATATGTGAACTGCGGATGGTGAAAAATGATGGAACGTCATTTTGGGCTCATATAGCGGCAACTACCGGGCAGGATGCCAGCGCAGCAATCGTGAGCTTCATCATAATGAACGACATCACCAATCGCAAGCTGGCGGATGCAAAAATCCAGGATGCCCTCGAATATGCAGAAAACATTGTAGAAACTGTACGCGAGCCACTATTAGTGCTTAATCCCGACCTGAAGATTCTCACAGCCAACCACAGTTTCTA
>CAJBLH010000036.1 GCA_903953895.1 uncultured Desulfobacteraceae bacterium
AGGAAAAAGTTTAACATACTGATTGATTTAGAAAATTGCAGCGATACTTGCACATAAAAGCAGAACGCCTATGTTCCATCGCAGCAAATATCATGCCATTAAGTTAATTTATTGAGAATTATTTTTCGAAAACTCAAGTAGATTTTAACACACACGAAAGGATTGAACTTATGGCAAAACAGATGCTACTGGACGCATATCGGGGAAAACGGACCGACTATGCGCCATGGGTGCCTTATGCCGGCGTGCATTGCGCCCACATAATCAATGAACCTGCAGACAAATTTCTTCAAGATCCGGAGCTCCTGGCTAAAGGCGTTGTGGCGACCGCCAAGAGATATAAGGCAGATGGGATTCCGCTGCTCTTTGATCTGTCTGTGGAGGCTAATGCCGTGGGATGCGACCTGAAATGGTGGCCCGACAACGTGCCTTCCGTAACCACTCACCCATGTTCTAACAAATCACCCAAAGAAGCCGGGTTGAAGCTTCCAACCAAGGATTCCGGTCGCTGGCCGGTCATTTTTAAAGCCGCCAAGATTGCCAAACCGCAGTTGGAAGACCTGGACTGTGCGATGATGGGGCTTTTTTGCGGTCCATTGACGCTGGGCGCCCATCTGGCCGGCGTTCGTCTTTTTACGGATGTTTACAAGAACAAGGATTTTGCTGCAGAAGTCTGCAAATTTGCCGGTGAAGTCGGTGCCAGATCCGCAGAGCTGTACGCGGAAATGGGATGTGATATCATTGCAAACGTCGATCCGGTCGCCTCTCAGATCAAAGCCGCAACCTTCCGCGAATACGTCACCCCCAACAGCCAGGCTGCAAACAAGGTCATTCATGATGCCGGCCTGACCTCATCGTTCTTTATCTGCGGCGATGCCACCAAGGTCATGGATGAAGTCTGCCAGATCGGCACCCATGGGTTTGCCATCGATGAGCAAATGAACCTGAATTTCATCCGGGATTTGGCCCGAAAATATGGCGTGGGTTTCGGCGGAAATCTCAAGCTGACCCTTGCGTTGAGCCTCGGCTTGTTGTCTCCGCGCGAAGACGCCATCGTCAGTCTGGCTGCAGGAGGTCAGCATGGTTATACCTTCGCACCTGGCTGAGACATGCCTTACGATGTTCCGTTGGAACATATGGACCAGGCAATGGAAGCCAGAGATTGGTACAATCAGTACTATGCCAAATATCCGGTAGGTCTCTAAAGAACAAACCCGCTCAAAAGACTCTTTAAAGGAGGGTTTGAATTATGGCAGAAATGATCAATATTGATGTTTTAACTCTGGACAGCGTGCAATGTGCGGCCTGTGGATATATGATGGAATCCATTGCGGCTCTGCCAAAGGACGTTCAGGAGATGATCGTTTACAAGGAATGGTCAATTAAAAACAAGGACGGCGTGGGTAAATTCATGGAGCTGAAAGGCAAAGTGCTTCCCACGATCTGCATTGAAAGAGATCTGGTTTTTGAAAGCATCATTCCGCAGTATGAAGAGCTGATCGATGAAATGGCAAAGCGTGCTCCCAGCGATGCCGTACGAGATCGAATAATATCTCTGAGAGAAGTGGGTTTTCAGTTTGACAAGATTCAGGAAAATCTCGGCAAGGCCGGCTCCGGGATGAATACGCGAGTGGATTCGTAATGCCACGTTGATTCTATCGGGGCAGAGCTTAGCGTCCGGCCCCGATAGGTCAATCCTGTAACCTGTTTGAAAAGGATATCCGAAAATGAAGATCGAGGTTCTCGGAACAGGATGTAAAAGTTGTGAAAATCTTTATCAGGCTGTGATGAAGGCTGTTGCAGAGATCGGGTCCGATAAAAATATCGTGGTGGAAAAGGTCGGCGACATCGTGTATTTTACAAAAATGGGCGTATTCATGACGCCGGGTCTGGTCATCGATGGCACGGTGATCTCTTCCGGCAAGTCGATGAGCGCCGATCAGATCGCTCTTAAAATCAAGGAGAGATTGTAGCCATGTCGGCCAATAGTTCTTCGGTCACACGTGTTTATCTGATTACGGGATTTCTGGGCTCCGGCAAAACGACTTTTCTGAACCGGATTATCGATCGGTTTCCAAAAAAACTGAAAATGACGATTTTAATGAACGAATTCGGAGAGATAGGTATAGACGGAACGCTGGTGGAAGGCGAAGACATCGATATGATGGAAATCAGCCGGGGGTCGATTTTCTGCGTTTGTGTAAAAACAGACTTCATTAAGGGGCTTTATGAGCTTGTCACCAAGATAAAGCCGGATGTTCTGATCATTGAATCGACCGGTGTGGCCAATCCATCCGATCTCAAACGTGACTTGCAGCTTCCCATTTTCGGAAAACGGTTCCATTTTCAGGAACAGTTCTGCACCATCGACGCCGGTCATTTTCTGGATGCTTACCAGGCATTTGCGTCTCTGGAAAAGCAGATCGCCTCGTCCACTGTCTTTATCATCAACAAAACGGATATGGCCAAAGCAGAAGATATTGCGGAAATCAAAAATGTGATATTCGAGAGCCATCCCTCTCCGGTGTTTTATGAAACCACCTATTCAAACATCCCGTTTGAAAAGTATTTTCCGGACATGATACCGTCCGACAGCGCCGCAACACCCGCTGTTCAAAACGATTCGAAACTGCTGACGGATGCCGAATTGGATGTCTTTGTCGAAGAACTCTTGAATGATCCGAATCTGGAAATCACCCCGCCGGATCTGCTGGTATCGGCTGCTTACACCTGGAACGGATCCTGCCTGGATGAAATCCGGAAAATGGCAGATGATCTTCCTGCAAATGTCATTCGCAGCAAAGGGTTTGTTGGCGAAAACGGGGTGTGGTACCTTTTTTCCTATGTGATGGGCACCTGGAGCATTGAAAAAACCCATGTTCCGGAACACCGGATCAAAAACAAAAACACGCTCGTTTTTATCGCTCCGCCGGAGGTAATGGCAGGCATCGGGGACGCGATGAAAACGGACCATTGGATCAGCAGAGGCGTGTTTCAGCCTTTTTCCGGAATGAATAAATAGTTCTTTTATCCGCTTTTTCACAAGGATTTCAGTGGAAGAAAAAACATCTGATCTGATCATCATCGGTGCCGGCCCGGCCGGGCTCTCCGCCGCCATTTACGGTCGGCGTCTGGGCCTGTCCACCACGGTTTTCGGAGATACACCGGGCGGGAACCTCTATATGATCGAATCCGTGAAAAACTATCCCGGTTTTCACGAAGGGGTGCCGGGGATGCAACTCGGAATGTTCATGTTTTCTCAGGCCCAGTCGGAAGAGGCCGATTTCACCATGACCACGGTGGACAGTTTTGAAAAAAACGATGAACGATTTACTGTCCTGGATACATCCGGAAACATTTACACGGCGCCCGTGGCCGTGCTTGCTTCGGGTTCGGCCCCGAAACGGCTGAACATTCAAAATGGGACTTTGGCCGGCATCCACTATTGCGCCATGTGTGACGGGCCGCTGTATCGCGGCAGGAATGCCTTCATCATCGTTGTCGGCGGCGGAGATCGCGGCGGACATGTGTGCGTTTTCTTGTCCAAAATTGCCGGCCGGGTCATTCTGGTGGATAAAGGCCCGGCCCTTACAATGAATGCTTCCCTGCAAAAAGCCGTGGTCACGGCTGAAAATGTGGAAGTCCTGCTGAATACCGAAGTGCGGGCTTTTATCGGTGAAACCGAACTGAAAGGCGTGCTGGTGTCCTCCCCGGACGGTCAGCATAAAGAATTGTCGGCTGATGCATTGTTTCTATCTGTCGGTTGGATTCCCAACGTATCGATGGTTCGTTTTCCGCTCGCCGCATCGCCCGAAGGTTTTTTGAAAACCGATGAGAAACTGATGACCTCCTGTGCAGGGCTGTTTGCGGCAGGTGATGTCCGGGATTCAGACCTGAAACAGATTCTCACCTCTTGTGCGGATGGCGCACGAGCTGCCACGCATGCTGCCGAGTTTCTTCGGTTAAGCCGATAATCCCTCTATACTGCGAACGGGCACAATCTGCACTTTCCTGATGCTCCCTCACCCAGCGGGTGAGGGTTGGGGTGGGCGCTCAAAAATGCAAATCGTGACCGTTTAAATGCAGAAAACACCTTTTAATCCGGAGTGGTAACGCATGCAGAAAATCAATATTGATGTCTTGTTGACAGACTTTAAGCAATGAATCGCTTGCGTCTATATGGCGGAATCGGTAAAGGCTTTACCGGATGAGATACAGAATCTGATTGAAATAAGAGAGTGGGACATGCGCACGCTAAAAGGCGTGGAACGGTTTCGGGAACTGCGGGCCAGGTCACTTCCCAGCGTGGCTCTGGACGGCATGCTGGTGTATGAGGCGCTGATTCCCGGACAGGAAGAATTGATAGCGGAAATCAAACATCGGTATGAAGCGAAAAACCCGTGACCCCGATTGACTGGAGCGAGCCAGATGTATCTTGAAGATGTCACCGTCCAGGGATTCAAGTCTTTTTCACAGAAGACCGAAATGAGTTTTCAGCCGGGAATCAGTGTGATCATCGGCAATAACGGTGTCGGGAAATCCAATATCCTGGATGCCGTCGTCTGGGCGCTGGGGGAGGATGACATCCGGAAGATGAGATGCCATGATCCTGCCGAGCTTTTTTTCATTGGTTCCGGCCAGACACCTCCGGCAGAGCGAATCCGTATCGAACTGAATTTTAAACAAGGGTTAGAAATAAAATCCCCTGTTGTCCAAGTGGTCCGAGAACTGACCCGCACCGGGGAATCGTTTTATTTTATCAATGACACAGCCGCCAGCCGGGATGAGTTCCGAAAATATCTGGTTGAATGCCATCTGGATGATACGCTGAAAACGATTATCAAGCAGGAACAGATCAACGATATCCTGATGCTGGATCCGGTTCAGCGTCGTCGTCGAATTGCGCGACTGATCGATATTGAAAATGAAGCGGAATTCGATGATAGAATCACTGCCGAAATCGGTTCCACATTCGAATCCTATCTTCAATATTTCTTTCCGGATGGAAGCGGCACCTTGCGGAACGTTTCTCGGAACGGCGCCAGAGGGCTGGATATCGAGGTCAATCTTCGGGACGGCCGAAAGCGGATGGCGCATCAGCTATCCGGCGGCGAAAAATCGGTGACAAGTCTTGCTTTGCAATTGGCGGTGTTCGGGCAGTTGAGGAGTCCTATTTTTCTTCTGGACGAAGTGGAGCCGGCCCTCGATTACACCCATCACAAATCCATGCAGGCTTTGTTGAAGCATCTGTCCGAAAACAAGCAGTTGATCATGATTACCCATTTGCGCAGTACGATCCAGTTGGCCAACACAGTCCACGGCATCCGTACCCGACTGGACGGATCATCGTTCATGAAGTTTTATTTTGTTATGGACGAACGCCTGTTAAGGCTTTATAAGTGCTGCTGATGGCTATCACAATTCGGACTGCGAAAAGGGGAAAGATATGGCTGGAGAAATCCTGGTTGTGACGGGTAACGGCAAAGGGAAAACCACCTATGCCCTGGCCTTGTGCCTGAAGGCGGCCGGCGCCGGAAAAAAAGTGTTTCTGGGCCAATTTATCAAAGGCAGTGAATACAGTGAAATCAAGGCCCTGAAAAAACTTGACGATCTGATCACTGTCGAGCAGTTCGGTCTTGGGCGTTTTATCGACGGTATCCCGCACCCGGAAGACAGGATACATGCACAGAAGGGACTTGAACGCGTTGGGGCAATTTTGAAAACCGGTGATTTCGACTTGGTGGTCCTTGATGAAGCGAATGTGGCCTTGAAATATCAGCTCTTTTCGATCGACGATCTTCTGGCTGCCATTCGCTGCCGGGCACCGGGGGTATCGGTTGTGGTCACCGGGCGGTATGCTCCGCCGGACATGATCGAATTCGCCGATGATGTCATCGAAATGAAGGAAATTAAGCATTATTATCATGCCGGTGTTCCCGCCAGGGTCGGTATTGAAAAATGATCGATGCTGGTTTGAAAAACTGATTTCACCCCTCTTTTAAAACTCAGCCCTCTTGGCGTGGATGATGCCGCCGTCTGTTCTGCTTATAAGGATATCGCATGCAACGTATTCCTGCCGGAAAGATGGCTACGCATGTTCTGAGTGTCTGTGAATCATTCGTAACCCGGAACAGTCTGGATGATGTTCTGGAATCCACCCTGTTTCATCTGCTTGATTTGGAACATGTCAAGAAGATTGAAATTCTCTTGTTCAACAAAAACGACAGGCTGGTATCGGTGGCCTTCGGCCGAAATTCGGGCCCGGACGCCGAAAGGCAGAAGGATATTATCATCCAGAGCCGCCTGATGGAATCCCCCACCCCTTACCCATCGCGCAAAATCCGACTTCCCCGCATTTCTTCTGTTTTTGTGTTTCCACTTATCGAAATCGATCGACTGATGGGCTTTTTGAATCTTCATCTGGATAAAATTCTGATTCCGGACAAGGATTTTCTAAGTCTTTTTTATCTGGTCGGGCTGCAGCTATCCGCCAAGATCAAAGAGATTCGGCAGAGTACTGAAATTCATGAAACTAAGGCCGATCTGCAGAATCTCAGCGCGATCAATCTGGAAAATCAGCAGCGTGTTACCATACTCAGTAAGGAATTGTTTGCGATCAGCGCCATATCCGCCAAGATCAATCAGTCCATGGACTTTGATGAATCTTTGTATAAATCCATGCATACCATCCAAACTGTCTTCAAGGTATCACGCATGTTGATTTATACACGGGATACAGACACAGAAATTGCGAAATTATCTGCCTCGGATTGCACCCGAAATGAAATTGCGCCAGTGTTGTTAAAAAAGATAGAACACGAGTATTTAAAAGAGATACTCTCCATCGGTAAGCCAGTGGTGAAACAGGTAGACTCCGAGCTTCAGCATGGCAAAAAGTCCGGAGGTCCATTGCCGTTTAAAATGATTATCGGAGTTCCTCTGAAATTCAAAGAAGCGATCATGGGGGCCATGTTTCTGTTGCGGGAGTCTGGGGATCTCTTCGATCACGCCGGCCTCAGATTGCTTTCGGGCATGGCCAATATCATGGGTATGGCCATAGAAAACAAGAATCTCTATCGGCATAGCCTCCAAAAGCATGATGAGGCTGCTTTTTTATTTCAATCCATCGTTAAATTCAATGCAAAACTGGATTTAAAGGAGACACTGAAGTCCGTAGCAGAAAAAGGGGCCGAATTTATCGGCAATAACTGTCGCGTCTATTTATTTTCGGAAACACGGATTCCGCTGATCTCGTCGGTCCATGCGAATATCAGAGGAGAAAACGGCATCGTGTCAACGCTATTTCGAGAAATATCTCCACAGGAGCTGAAAGACATCTATGGCTTGTTGTTGTCGAAAGGACAGCATTTTCTGATCAAGAATGTCAATCAGTCAAAAATAATCCCATTGCAAATGAAACCTTATTTTCAAAAACAGAGCATTCATTCTCTGCTTTCCATCGTGCTGAAGGTAAGGAAGAAGAAATTGGGACTGCTCCTTGTGGTCCGGTCAAAAAACGAAGCGCCTTTTGACAATAACGATCTGTCTTTTGTCGAGGCAATGGGAAGTGCGGCGTCTCTTGCCATTGAAAATGCCAGAGCCTACACATCCAGCCAGGAGATGAGTGATTTTCTGGAAAAGAAAATTACTGAGAAAACCACTCAGATACTCCAGCTTCAGGAGCAGAGAAAAAATCGGGAGGAAATTGGAAAAGACATTGTTTTCCGGGTC
Source organism: uncultured Desulfobacteraceae bacterium (assembly GCA_903953895.1). GTDB lineage: Bacteria > Desulfobacterota > Desulfobacteria > Desulfobacterales > Desulfatirhabdiaceae > RAAP-1. The sequence goes on from CAJBLH010000036.1 coordinate 7,732, forward strand.
AACAAACAAAACCGGTATGTCTTTGTGAACAAAGTCATGGAGCTTTTGACCGGGTTTTCAAAAGAAGAACTCTGCCATGAGGAGTTTTCCGCCGATTCCATTGTGGCTGAAGATGACCGCAGACAGATCAATTATTATTTTAGAAAAATCTTAAGAAGAGAACTGCCCCTGGCCAAGGGGCTGGAATATCGGCAGCTCAATCGAAAAGGTGATGACCACTTGATTTCCTTAACAATTTATCCGGATGTGAATGAGTTCGGCCAAATTTTAGGGGTCGAAGGCGTGGGGGTGGATATTACCGAAAAGAAACGTTTGGAAGCCGAACTTCAAAAATCCAAGGAACTGGCGCTGCTTGGCGAGTTTTCCAGTGCAGTCGCTCATCAGATTCGAAATCCCCTGGGTAATATTTTAATGGGAACCAAACTGCTGCAACAGACTTTGGGCATGGACAGTCCGATGGCAACCACGACCAAACAGTCCGGCGACCGTATCGATATGGACAGACATCAACTGGCCGGTATCTTTTGTGATCTCTCTGAAGGAATCCACAATTTGAACCGGGTTGTTACGGAATTGCTCGATTACACCAAAACACTGAAACCGAGCCTCTCTCTTCAGCGGATCGATATTCTTCTTGAAGAAACGCTGTCTATATTTGATGCCGAGATCACGCAACACCAGATCAAGGTGGAGAGACGATATGAACCCGATCATCCATCTTTGTTACTGGATGCCGTATTGATGAGCCAGGTATTCCGGAATGTCGTTCATAACGCCATTCAGTCGATGCGCGGCGGCGGACGGATGATGGTTTCATGTGAACGGTCGCAACTGATTGCCGGCTATTCAAGCATAGAAATCAGCGACAGTGGTGTCGGCATCAAAGTATCCGAGATGCATAAGATATTTCATCCTTTTTTTACCAGCAAAGAATCGGGGACAGGCTTGGGGTTATCTCTGGCGTATCGAATCGTTGAAGCCCATCATGGCAGCATCTGGGCAAGCAACAATTTGAAACAGGGTGCCATGATCCATATCCTGCTTCCCCTGAAGCAACCAATTGATAACGGATATTCGGAGGTTTGAAAATGGGGCATAGAATCCTTGTCGTGGATGATCAGGTTTCATTTTGCAACCACATTCTGACCATTCTGGTAAACGAAGGATATGATGTGATGGTGGCGCATGATTCCGCCCAGGCAGTGAAACGGTTATCCGCTCACTCGTTTGATATTCTGCTCACCGACATGAAGATGCCGGGTGTGGATGGCCTGGAGTTGTTCCAGATTGCTCGCAAAATCGATCTCCACATATCATGCGTTATCATGACGGCTTTTGGAACCATTTCATCGGCTGTCAATGCCATCAAACTGGGCGTCACGGACTATATCCAGAAACCGTTCGAGCCAGAGGCACTGTTGATGGCTATTGAAAAGACACTTCGGGAAAGACGCATGCTTCAAGAAATTCGAAGCCTGAGAAAGGAAGTCAATCAGCGCTACGCTTTTGGCAACATTATTGGTAAAAATCATAAAATGCAGATCATCTACAATCTGATTCAGAAAGTCGCCCCCAGCGATACCCGGGTGTTTATTACCGGCGAGACCGGTGTCGGCAAGGAACTGGTCGCCAAAGCCATTCATTTCAACAGCCCCAGAAAAAACAGGCCCTTTGTCGGCATCAACTGCGGCGCACTGTCCGAAACCCTGCTGGAAGCCGAGTTGTTCGGTTATGAACAAGGGGCGTTTACCGGCGCAACCCGCACCAAGATCGGAAAATTTGAATATGCCCAAGGGGGAACCATTTTTCTGGATGAAGTGGGCGATATCTCTCCCCGAATGCAGGTGCAACTGCTCCGCGTGCTTCAGGAAAAAAAGTTTGAGCGGGTCGGGGGCAACCGGTCGATCGACCTGGATGTCAAGGTCATTTCCGCCACCAACCAGGATGTGCCGGACAAAATCAAGCGGGGCGAATATCGAATGGAACTGTTCTATCGGCTGAATGTGGTTCCGATCCATATCCCGCCTTTGCGGGAGCGAACCGAAGATATTCCGTTGCTGGTAAAACATTTCATCCCCATGCTCAATAAAAATTTCAACCAGAACATCACAGCATTGACCGCACAGGTAATGGCTCAGCTCATGCAGTATCCCTGGCCCGGGAATGTCCGTGAACTGGAAAATGTTTTAGAACGGGCATTTGTCATCACAGAGGGTGACACGATCGATACGATCCATTTTTCACGCACAATGACCGGCGCTACCGTGGAAGAATCCCCTTATTCGGTAAATATCGATATTCCGTTCAGTGTGGCCCGTGGCATGGTCGAAAAGAGATTCGAAAAAGCCTATATTTATGAGTCGTTGAAGCGATGTGAAGGCAATGTCACCAAAACGGCCCAATCCACTGGAATCAATACCAGAACCCTGTGGCGAAAGATAAAGGAATATGAATTGGATACAGCCCGATTACGCTCCCAGCCCCCCGCCTCCGTAACCTGATGTCATACCGTGACGCGAGTGTCACACTGCCAACATATCAATAATATGGAATATAATTGATATCCATCAAGTGCTTGCCCGATTACCTCGCTTTGAATGACATACAACGCAGCATCGAATCATTTGCATGTCTATCTATAACCATCTGTAATTAAATTGTTATTCTTAAATTCTATAGATCGGTATTCTTCGGCACTTAACTTGCATAGCTTTAAGTGAAATTGAAAAAATGATTTTGATTTAGTCATTATTTGAAAATGTATATTTTTAATTGTTTTATATAGCAGGGAAGATGGCGTAAATCCATCACTGCCCCGCAACTGTAAGCGACACGCTTTCCATTGGAAAGCTTCGAGGCGATTTCTACCGGAATCGACACCTTGAGGAGCAGACTCAGCCATTGGCCGACGGTGATTTCGGTCTGGTCGAACAGGCACGCACAGTCTGCTCATGCCGCAAGTCAGGATACCTGCTCATGCCATGATGCCTCTCTTTCGAGGGTAAAGAGCGCATTTTTGATTGAATTCCGTTGATTTGATCATCGATGCGGCATTTGCCCTGGAACTCCCATGGATTGTATCCGTCGATTCGTTTGCCGCATACAGGCTGTTTCCAATCAATATGGTTTTCCCGGACTGTAACAATCTGTTTGAATACAATAACATTGTGGATAGTTTTGTTGTTTCTCCATTTCAATTTAATCAGGAGGTAAGTGTATGAATGCCAAAGAACGAGTGATGGCAGTGTTGAACCACCAGAAACCCGACCGAATGCCCTGTTTTTGTGCCAATTCTACTGTCACCTACGAGCAGATGGAAAAGGTTCAGGCTTTCTGGCCCAGTGGTCATGAAAAAGGCGAAGACATGGCTAAACAGGCGCTGGCAGCCTATACCGTGGTCGGTTTCGATGCGGTGAGAGTTCCTTTCTGCCAGACATTTGAAGCCGAGGCGCTTGGATGCGGGGTCAAATCCGGCGGTACGGAGGGTATTCCGGGTATCGCGCATCCATCTCCCTACACCCTGAACGACACGCCGGTGTTTCCAAACGATTTTCTCTCTCGCGGCAGAATTCCGGAATTGCTGAAAGCGGTCCGTATTTTAAAAAAAGAGCTGAAAGATGAAGTACTCATTATCGGCGGAATTATCGGGCCCTTCACCATCGCCGGGGCTCTGGTTGATACGGTTCCCCTGCTCAAAGCCAGTTTCAAGACACCCGAGAAGATGCGGCCATTTCTGGAAATGGGGCAAAAAGCCGGAAATATGTTGGCCAAAGCCTTGATCGAAGCCGGCGCAGATATGATTTCCTGTGAGGACATGACGGCTTCGCCGGATCTGATTGCCCCGAAAACGTACCGGGATTATGAGATGGACTATCAAACCGCCCAGTTCGAAGGAATCCGGGTGCCTAAAATTTTGCATATTTGTGGCAACGTGGATGGTATTGTCGCCTGGATGGGGCAAACCGGCGCAGAGATTCTGAGTCTGGAGCCGAAAGCCAGCGCCCAACTGGCCCGGGAAAAATGCGGGCCGGATATTATTCTGATGGGCGGTGTGGATACCGCCACCACCCTTTTCATGAAAGATGTGGCGACCGTCAAAGCCGGAAGCGAAGAATCCATCGCAGACGGCATCCAGATGCTGGCGCCCGGCTGTGCCGTTGCGCCGGGTACGCCGATGGAAAATCTTTTGGCAATGCTGGAAGTCGCCAAGGCGCATTAGCCGATAGCGTGCAGTGTTGTGCTTGGAGCAGGTGGACTCGAGGTGTCACGGTTTTTACGACTCCCAGACTCACCTGCCGACCGAAGGATGCCCGTGGTTCCTGCCGGAGCCGTTTTAATAATCAATTCTTATAAGGAAAGGAATTTGCAAATGAAGATTTTAAGTGATTTCTCCAATATTTTCAAACGGTATGATATTGACCTCGAGAAAGTAGGACAGGCCAAACAGATTTCAAAAGATCCCATTCTGCAAAGTATCGCAAAGTTCGTGGTGGAGGGGGATGAAGATGGTATCTCCCCTGCCGTGGATGAGGCCCTGAAAACGAAAACCCCGCTTGATATCATTAACGACGCGCTTATCGCCGGCATGAACGAAGTCAGCCGGCTGTGGGAAGAAGGCGTATATTTCCTGCCCCAGGTCATCCTCTCATCGGATGCGATGAATATCGGCATCGCCAAGTGCGAGAAGGCCATGGGCAAATCCATGGAAAGAAAAGGCAAAGTCGTTACCCATACGGCTGAAGGCGACATTCATGACATCGGGCAGGTGATTGTCAATGCCCTGCTGAATGCCAACGGATTCGAAGTGATCAATCTGGGCGCCGATGTTCCGGTTGACAAGGTGGTGGCCGCATGCAAAGAACATCGCCCTGTGATGGTTACAGGTACAGCGCTGATGACCACAACCATGACGGCATTTCCGAAAATCGCACATCAACTTAAAGCTGTCGGTCTCGATATTCCCTTTATCTGTGGCGGCGGTGCAGTTTGTGAGGAATATGTGACCAGTTTCGATTTAGGCGTTTACGGTAAGGAAGCCAGTCAGGCGCCAGGCATGGCAGAGGACGCACTGACCGGCGAAAAATGGTCAGCGATGCGGGGTAAATGGAACGGCTAATCGGGTGATGCTGAATTGCGCCATCGATTTTTGCAGAAAAGCGTAAAGTCGGGGAACGGGTGAAGAATGAATCGATATAATCGAGCCCATTCTTCATCCGTTGAGTGTTTCGCACCGAGTAACATGAAAGTATTATGAAGATGATTGTTGACGTAATCTTTGGTTTTTTAGGTTCCGGCAAAACCACGTTTATCACGCGAATCCTTCGGGAATGGGGTTCCAATGAAAAAATCGTGGTGTTGGTCAATGAATTCGGCGATGTGGGCATCGATGGCGAGATTCTGTCCTCACAGGGTGGCAATGTGGTGGAAATGCCGAGCGGTTGTATCTGCTGTACACTTCAGGCTGATTTTCGGGCGCAGATTCTGGAGATCAGCCGCACCTTTCAGCCGGATAGAATCATCATCGAACCAACGGGGGTTGCCACTATCGGGCAAATTCAGTCGATTCTGGAAGCGCAGTCGCTCGAGCGGGAAATATCCCGAATTCATAAAATTCTGATTGCGGATGCCACCGGGTTCATGGGGCTGTACCGGGCTAACCGGCATTTTGTCGAATCCCAGGTGGAAAACGCGCATATCATCATGTTGAATAAATGCGACCGGGTAGATCAGCGGAAGGCAAAGGTCATTCAGTCGGCCATCTCTGCGATCAATCCTGAACTGACAGTTTTCATGACCGAATTCGGAGCTGTCAACTGGAACGAGTATGTCGCCGCCCTGGCAGTTGGCTCCGAAATCAACATTAACAGCCATGTTCCGACACATTCGGGCACTCGGCGGAAAGAGACTGCTCAACCATCTGATAGAACCGGTACAGGGCCAACTCCTGCTCGATCGGCGGTTAGAATATTCGATAGCCCTGAAGATGCCGGTCTGCACCCTCATTTTCATGAAGGTGCAGACGCTCTGGGGTACGAATCTTTTGGCATCTTGTTTGCCGGCAGCGGGTTCGAGCTTGCATCTTTGAACAGTGTTTTTCACCGGATGACCGCCTCCGAGTCGGAGTTTGGCGAAATCGTTCGCGCCAAGGGGATATTCCGGACAGAGACCGGCTGGAAGATTCTGGAATTGGCTTCCGGAGACATATCCATCCAGCCGATAAGGCCGTTTCAGGAGAGCAAGGTGTCCATTATCGGCAAATCTCTGAACCGGGAGATGATCGGAACGGCGTTTCAGCAGTGCCGGTCGGACGAGCAGGTATAGAACGTTCAAAGAATAGCCTTTTTTCCATGTCAGCAGGATGAGGCAGCGTGAATACGAATCAAATGGTGACATCTGAAGCAAGAATGAGCAAAGCGATGAACGGCAAAAAGCCGATGGTGCTGATTGTCGATGACCGGTACCGGACGTTTCAGTCGCTGCCGCGGCTCGTTTCTTCAAACGACTTTGAACCCTTGTGGGTGGCCGATGAGGACCAGGGATTGGCTATGTTGAACAGTCATTCAAATGCCGTAACCCTCATTGTCATCGACATCAATTCCGCCGGAATGGGGGGAGGTGGTTTTTTTCAGAAGGCAAGACGAATTGCACCCAACGCCGCCATTTTGATTGCCGGTCCGATGGGCTCGTTTTTATACCAGAACGGTGGATTTTATGAATATTCCGGACCGGGCCTCAAACATGATTTCAACGCCATTCTTATGGGAATTTCTCAAAAAATGGGGGTGAAAGATTCCCATGAAAAACAGCAAAAGAAATTGGATAAACCCAGGCAGCGTCTGGGTGAAATTATCGGCAAAAGCCAGAGCATCAATGCCGTTTATCGACTGATAGAAAATTTGACAAGCACATCGGCCACGGTGTTGATTCAAGGTGAAAGCGGAACGGGAAAAGAGTTGATTGCCCGAATGATCTGTCAGACCAGTCCGCGCAGAAAATTGCCATTTGTGGCGATTAACTGTGGCGCCATTCCTGCCAATCTGATGGAAAGCGAATTGTTCGGTCATGAGCGCGGCGCATTCACCACGGCGATGCAGCAGCGAAAGGGCAAATTTGAGATTGCCGGTGGCGGCACCTTGTTTCTGGATGAAATCGGCGATCTCGACAAAGCGCTTCAGGTCAAGCTGCTGAGGGTGCTCCAGGAAAAAGAATTTCAACGGGTCGGCGGCAATGCCACCTATAAAACCGATGTACGGATTATCGCAGCGACCAATGTGGATCTGAAAAATGCCGTGAAAACGGGGCAGTTTCGAGACGATCTGTTTTATCGGCTCAATGTCGTGCCGATCACAATTCCACCTTTGCGGGACAGGAAAGAAGATATCCCTCTGCTGCTGAATCATTTTCTGGCCGTCTCTGCCGGACAATTGAAACGGCCGGTACCGGCCCTGACCGAAGAAGTCGCAGACCTGCTGCTGCACTATAGCTATCCAGGCAATGTGCGGGAGCTTGCCAATATTGTGGAACGGATTCTGGTGACCTGTCCAAACAAAGAAATTACCACTCAGTACCTGCCGGAGGAATTACACCGGAAATCGCGTACGGCCACCCCGCTTGCCGGCCTGATTTCTCAATTGCCCGAGGGGGGAATCCGTTTTCAGGATGTCGAAAAAGAGTTGCTGGTAAAAACACTTGAAATGACCAAAGGCAACAAACAGGCAGCGGCGAAAATCCTGGGCATCACACGGCGGCGACTCTATCTGAGACTTTCAGATTACGGACTGTCAACAACTGAATGTCACCAGATGTGACATGTAACAGATGATTCTGTCACCGATGGTTACACTGTGGATACCTCGTAAATACATAACCAAAAAATAGGCATTATTATATATAATTTCAGCATGATACAATTGATAAATTCATTGACTCACTGGCACATTGATTGCAAACTTAGAGACCATCAAGTGATTGTTGAGGGTAACAAATCGCGAAAGGAGGAAAGAACGACGCAAGTAGCCAGTAGCGGCCACAACCACAATTAACGACAGACATGTAATCATTCAGGAATAAATAAGGAGAAATAAGCATGGCACGTAAAAAACTCACACAGATGGCTTATAAAGATGGAGCAGAAATGATGTTCGGTACGGCCAAGTTTCCCGTGACCACCAAGAGGGGAATCGTACTTGGCGGCGGATTTGTTCATCCCGAGGTGGTGCCGCATCCCCGGCCGGGCAGTGAAAAGACCATGAAAACATTGCTGCGTGAATATGAAAAGGCCAACGGCGATGCCCTGGAAAGAATGGTTATTGTCGGGCACCCCACCTTGCAGATTGAAAATGAGCATATCTTTCAGATGACCCACAATCCGAAATGGGGTGCGGAAATCGCTGCCCAGACCGCCAGACAGATGGATGATTGTCTGACCAAATACGGATTGAAGGCCGCGTACCGTTCGACACCTGCCGATTTACGAAAACCGGACATGGTCGATATGCGTAACAGTGATTATACCCGTGAGGTTCTTGAGTCTTTCAACGAATGCGCAAAGTATGCGGACATTGTTTCCATCGAGTCGATGGGCGGCAAAGAGATTTTTGACCATGCCATTATCCGTAACGACATCGCGGGGATTCTGTTTGGCATCGGTGTTCTGGGCGCCATCGATATGGAGTGGATGTGGGATCAGATTGTGGCGATCGCCAAAAAGAACAACTGCATCGCAGGCGGTGACACCAACTGCTCCGAGGCCAATACCGCCATGTTTATGGCCGGCGGCATGACATCCAAGGATGTGCCCCACGTCATGGCGGCTTTAGCCAGGGCGATTGCCGCATCCAGAACCCTGGTGGCCTATGAGTGCGGCGCCACGGGTCCAACAAAAGACTGCGCCTACGAAGATCCCATCATCAAGGCCATGGCCGGCGTGCCGATCTCCTGTGAAGGTAAAACCAGCGCCTGCGCGCATTCCGATCTGGCGGGCAACCTTATCGCCGCAGTTTGCGATGTGTGGAGCAATGAGGCTGTAGAGTATCATGACATGTTCGGCGCCACCACCACATCGGTTTTTGCCGAGATTCTTGGCTACGACTGCGCCATGTTCAATTCCGCCATCGAGCTTGGGTATCAGCAGCAGATGAAAGAGATTCTGGTCAACTCAGACATGTATCGGGATTCCCATAGTTTGATTCTTGCACCGGACAATGCATGGGAAGTTGGCAACGCCATCGTTCAGAATCGGGCAAAAAGCAATTATGCCAGTGCAAGAGCCGGTGCGATCAAGGCTGGCCAAATCATTCTGGGTGATAAAAAGATGAAACTCACCAAACTCGAGAATGAGGCACTGACCAAGGCTATGAAAGAGCTGGAAGCCCTTCCGGATGACGAGGGCACATTCATTGACGACTGCCTGAAGAAGTACAAGAATGTCAAGGGATTTAATCCTGCGTCATATGGACTCTGATCGCGGTCGCTCAAACGGTCATAAACTGTGTTTCTGTGGGTTCCCAAGCTTCGGATTGGGAACCCACGGATAAACCGTCATTCCGGGGAAAACCCGGAATGCGTTTTTTATGCACCCGAATTACGCAGTCACACAGGGAATCGATCGATACCATGCTGGGTTGTACTAAATGTGGCCGCTGGCATTCGGATGCGGAAAATGATCTGGGAAGGCGGTTGTCCTGTACTGAGGTGAAACAGTACTGGGCAGGGATTCGAAAAAAACATTATGATTTATACGATCATTATCCCCAGATATCGACTGATGGGGAAGAAAACTGGATATGTATAAAATGCTGGCAGCGGCTGGTCGATCCCAGTCATGCGATCGATCCGGCTGCTGAGATGCTTAATCAAAAAGGAGTGGAACGACAATTGACCAGAATCGGCATTGCACTGGATTTGGGTACCAGCGGGTTTCGCGGGCAAGCTTTGGATCTCGATCGGAACGGCTTGATTTTATCCACGGCTGTCACCACGCGACACCCCCTTCCCGGCGCCAATGTGATAGACCACCTGCATTTCGCTCTCGAAATCGGCCTGGAAAGAACGCATCAGATACTCATGGATGCCGTCAACACACTGATTGACAATCTGCAGATTGAAAAAAAACATATTGCTCGGCTGGCTGTATGTGGAAATCCCATACAACTATCTCTTTTTCAGAAGATCGAGTTCAGGGATCTGGCCTATGCGGGAAAAAGAAAACTGGACGCATTGGGTGTGGTGCCGCCCAAGCGCGATGCCATGATCATCAAAGCGCATGAAATACCCGGTCTTGACCTGTCACCTGAAGCGGATGTGTTGATCCCGCCTGCGGTTCGGCATGAAATCGGGGCTGATGCATTGGCCATGATGATTCAAACCGGCATGTTGGAGCAAAAAGAAATCGTTGTTGTGACGGATTACGGTACCAATAACGAGATCGCGCTGCTGGTAAACGGAAAAGTCTATACCGGCTCTACTGCCGCTGGTCCTGCACTGGAAGGCCAGCACATCGAGGATGGGCTTCTGGCGCTTCCCGGTGCGATCAGCGATGTCGAATTTGAACCCGAAACCGCCACACTCGCCGGGTGTTCCTCGCGCGCATCCGGTCGATTGAATTCAAACCAAAATATATTTGAGAATGACGGAAATGCTGATGATGCTTCTTCCACCAGTTGTAACACCAGCGCGAATGCCAAAGAAAAACCCATAAAAGGGAGACTGAAAACCTTTGTTCTGGATCAGGACATGCATGCCCGTCCTGGAGATACGGTGGATCCGCATACCGGAAAACGGCTTGAAACCGGAGAAATTGCTGCTGTCGGAATCACCGGAACCGGGGTGGTCGGGCTGATCAGTCAATGTCTGAAAGCCGGGTTGATCAAAATTCCCCGCATTACCACACTGGATACGGAAATACATCTTCCCAACGGAATCAAATTTACCGAAAAAGACCTTCTGGAGGCCGGCAAGGCGATCGGCGCTGTCAGGGCAGGCCATATCACACTTTGCCATGAGGCCGGCATCGATTTGAATGATATTAAAATCGCTTACTGCTCCGGGGCATCCGGCACGTATGTGGATGCCATTAAAGCCCAGGAAATCGGCATGATTCCTGCCGGTGCGCAAAAAATTTATCAAGTAGGCAACACATCTCTGGCCATGGCCCGGGATGTGGTCAAATCGGATGATGCACTCTGGCATATGAAGCAGGTTGCGGACGATCTCAGGCAGCATCACTGTATGTTTGCAGCATCCAAAACGTTTGAAAAAGTCTATATTCTTGAACTTTCTTTCTGGACAGAGGGCATGCCCCTGGCGCAGTATCAGAAATTTTTAAAAAAATATGGTTTGCCCGAAATCCGGAGCGTGACGGCGCGTCCGGAAATCATCAAAACAGTTGAAAGAGATATTCCGGATTTAGGGCAGATGGGCTTAAAAATCGTTTCCAACATTGGACGCATGCGATCATACCGGTTCGATGGGTGTACAGGCTGTGAAGCCTGTGTGGTGGAATGTCCGCAGCATGCGCTGACAATGGAAACGGAAAATGAGGACTGCACCATATCCATCAATCTGGCTTTTTGCGACGGCGTGGCCTGTCGCAGATGTGAAAGAGCTTGCAAAGACAAGGTGTTCGATTTGATCGCGTTGATCACCTCCCCTTCAAACCCACTCTCACCATAGGAGCGATTCATGAACAAAACAGAACAAAATCTTCATCTTGCATTGAACGGAGAAGCTCAGGCAAGCATTCGTTACCGTGCTTTTGCAAAGCAGGCTGATACAGAAGGATATTCCGGAGTTGCTCGTCTTTTCAGGGCAGCAGCGATAGCCGAAAAAGTCCATGCCACTTCCCATCAGAGTGTGTTGAAGGCAGAAGAGCAGATCATTCTCGATCTGAATTCGGAAGATAAAATGACCCTTGCCATTGCGCAGCTCGAATCGGAAGGCAGTGTTAAAACGACAGCCGAGAATCTCAAAACGGCACTCGATGGCGAAACAGAAGAATTTCAAAAAATGTATCCGGCCATGATTCGAGATGCCGTCGCAGAAAATGCAATCGATGCCCGGCATAGCCTTGAGTATGCCATGTCCATCGAAATGATTCATGCAAAGCTGTTTAAAAAAGCATTGCGTGATCCGGCTGAAGTTCAAACATCTGTTTATCATATCTGCCCCTTATGTGGTCATACAGTCGAGAATCAGCCGCCGAATAAATGCCCCTATTGCGGCGTTGACGCCACAAAATTTATCGTCGTTGACTGATAATGAAAAAAACCAATGATTCTATTCAGAGGTGACAGCGATGGTTGTTGAACAGGAAATGGCTGGCATTTATCCGCCTGATGCCGAAGATTTCGGCAGCTATCTACCTGGAACTGATTGTGGTGTCTGTGGTTTAGGCAACTGTGTGGAGTTTGCCGAAGCTGTTTTATCCAAAAAATCAGCGCCGCATGCATGTCCGGAACTGCCCGCCGATGTGGCTAATGTCATGGCTGCAATCGTCGTTTTGGATAAAAGTCCTATACCCTATAACATTATGATGGAGCAGGTGGATTGTCGGCTGATCGAAATAGGTCGTCCAACGGCCGACGATCCCTTGCTGGTTACCTGTAATTTTCTCGGCACCGTGCAAATTATGCAGCGCATTCTCGAGAAAACAGACTCACATGCTTTTCTGCTTCCCATTTTTACACATGGTTACTCCGTTGATAACGCCGTTCACGAACGAATGTTCAAAGCCATCGATGTCTGGAAATCCATGCAGGAAAACGATGTGGCAAATAAAATTGATCACCAACGGATCATCATACCCGGATTGGCCGAGTCGCAAAAAAATGCCATTCGGCAGTTAACCAGGTGGGAGGTAGTGGTAGGGCCGGTGTCCGGGTTTCTGGTACCGCTGTTTATTCTGAAAAAATAAGCTGTAACTTAGACTTGATCAAATTTTTTTATTAATGTTTTTAAACATATGATGGAAATAATGTCTCCATCCAGTCACTAATAAATTAATGAGAGGAGTAACAAAATGGTTGAGTCGATGCTAATGGCAATCAGCCTTATGTGGGTTCCTGTTGGGCTCCTGCTGCTGGGGAAGGGAGAAGCAAAAGGGACAGGGGCGCTCGTTTGTATGGTAGGAACGCTTGTACTTGTTTCTGCAATTATTGAGGCGGCGGTTTTTAAGGATCCATGGATAGCCGCCCTGCTTTTTGCATATGGTCTTTTTTACTGCATCGTAGGCTACACCCTGTATTCCGGCATGGAAGACACCCGAACCATGGCCAATGCCAGCCTGACTTTGATTCCAATATCCATCGTTTACATGCTTTTATCATTAAGCGGCGGTCCAATGCTGCCGGGAGGTAAACAACTCATTGCGAAAAGCAATTTCCTGGCATTTGCCTGTGCCGGGTATACGGTCCTGTATATCATGGTCTGGCTTAACGGTTATGGAAAGTTTTCCGGCAAGACCTTGGGAGCATCTCTGATCATCTGGACCATCGTGGGCCTGTGGGTACCGTCTTTCTGGTTGCTGGCCACAGGAAAACTGCCTTTCTGATGATTGACGGATTGTCATGACAATGGATAACGCGAAACTGAATGAAGTAATGCTGAAGGCGTTAAGCAAGATAAAAGGGATTGTTGATGCCAGTTCCGTATCAGATGCAGACCGCAGAATCATTCTGGATATCGAGCAGGACGCGGAAAATAAATCACTCATAGGGCTTGGAAAGGTCCTGAACACCGGCGTCCGTACCGTACTGAATTGCGATGCGGTTTATGCTGTCCTGACCGATATGAATTTTGATCCTGGCAGTTCTCCAGCTTTGATTGTCAAAAAAGGGTCGGAAATTGTCGGAGAGGAAATCCGGGATAAAGACCGCATCGCTCAGTTATCCGGCCGGAAAGATGTCTGGTTTCTGCATAAAAATTTTGTCTTCTACAAAAATAGAATCTCATTTCCCCAGGATATCGTTCAGAAAATCTGCGTTTTCGAAACCCCGTGCATTCCTGTGGACTGGTGCATCCTGGAAGATCATCCCGTCTGCCGCACCATTATCTCTTCCAATCCTGTCATGCCAAGCGATGTTTACTTAAAGAAGCGATATTTCAATGGGCTGGACGAAAAGGGTTTGGGAACCATTCTGCTGGGTGTCTTACTTTGAACGGCCATAAACTGCAACCCCTTGTATTTCTTCTTGCTGGATTTCTCGGCTCGGGTAAAACGACGTTATTGAAGCGCATCCTTTCCTGGGAAACCGATTTGTCCGATACGGTGGTTCTGGTTAACGAATTCGGGGATGTCGGAATTGATGGCGACTTGTTGAAGCATTCCGGATCGGATGTTATTGAACTGGTCAGCGGTTGTATCTGCTGCTCACTACGCAACGATTTGAAGCAGTCGCTGTCGAATATTTTAAAACAGTATCAGCCCAGACGGATTTTTATTGAGGCATCGGGAATTGCCGATCCTGCAGCCATCGTGTCCGTGTTACATGAATCGCCGCTGGTCGAGTCTTTGAAGCTGGAAAAGAATGTGGCGGTGCTGGATGCCGATCTGTGGGAGGCTCGTGAAAACTTCGGGCGGCTGTTTTACGCGCAACTTGAAATCGCCGACCTGATTCTGCTGAATAAAGTGGATCTGTTGGACAAGGCATTGATTCCAGTTTATTTAAACGAAATTCACGAGATATTTTCGCATTGCCGGGTCATTCCGACGGTTCGCTGCTGCATCGATTCAGCGGTGTTCTGGTCACAGACAGTTCCCAAAGAGATGGCATTAAAGCCCATGCATTCATTTTATGGCATGTCGCCAAATGACGATTTGCTCAGCCGCGGCCAGATCGCCGATTCGTTTCAGCCCTGCGATGCCCCCCCAAGTTATCAGCATTTTGTAACATTTTCTTTCGAACACGCCCAGGTCATCGATGAAACCCATTTCAATCATTTTGTCGAGACACTGCCGGTGGAAGTATTTCGGATGAAGGGGCCCGTGAAATTCCACGATCGCACGGACATGATCAATTTTGTCGGCGGTAAAGGCGACTGGTCAAAATGGGAAGGCGCCCCGGAGACAAGACTTGCCTTTATCGGATGGGATATCAGCCCATCCGGAATACTCGATAAATTACATCGATGCATTGCCTTGTGAAGCTTTCTCACAGCACGCGTGCAGTCTGTCCGCCAGCACCTGATTCACATTGTGGGTTTTCAGCGAAATTCGGATGAAGTTGTCGGACAGTCCCTGAAAATTGCTGCAATCCCGGATCAGTATTCGGTATTTCAAGAGATGGTGGGAGACATCTTTTGCGGTGAGCCTTTCCAGTTTTGCCAGGATGAATGAGGTGACACTGGGAAAGAGCCGGATTCCCGGAGCGGATTGAAGACCCGCCATGACAAACCGTCTTTCTTCTGCAAGATAACATCTTGTCTTTTCAATAAATTCCGATACTGCCTGTTCATGGGTCATCAGATAATTCACAGCAGCCTGAGCCAGGGTGTTGACGCTCCATGGCAGCATGTAATGGCCGATCTTTTCGATAGTGTCGGGATGTGCTGCAATAAATCCGATTCTGAGGCCTGGAATGCGGAATATCTTGGACATGGAATTCAAAACGATGATGTTGGGCAGGCTGGTGCGAATCAGGCTGGTTGCCGTGCTTTCCGGAACAAACGGCAGATATGATTCATCGATGACGAAGCGAATGTTCGGATATTTTCGGCATTGGGATTCGATGATTTCAGGGGGAATCAGTGTCCCGGTCGGATTATTCGGGTTGCAGATAAAAACCGTATCACTTGGCTCGATATCCATGGCATTCAGGGTATGGCAAAAGGATGTGCTTTCATCTGAAAGTGCAAACCGGAAATCAACCCCGTGCATGCTGCAGGCGTCGGCATAATCTGAGTAACTCGGCCCCAGGATCAAGGCATGCCTGATTTTCAGAGCAACCGGGAGGGTATATATCAATTGCGTGGTGCCGTTGCCTGCCAGCACGTTTTCAGGATCGATGTCATGATGGCGTGAAAATACGTCGATGATACCGCCGGCCCCGGCTTCCGGAAGCGCAATGATCCGATCAAGATGTTCGTGAAGATGGGCCATTAACTCGGGCATGGGGCCCAGCGGATTCACATTGCTGCTCATGTCCAGGATATCCATGGGACCGCAACCCAGTTCTTTCGCCTTATCGAAAATATTCCCGCCATGTCCATTGATCATCGCACGCCTCCTGCATTTGTAGATTGAATGTCGAATACATGACTCACGAAAAAGAGCTGGACGATACAAGATGTGAAAATATTTTTCGTGTGTTTCGTGTATCTCATGGTTAAACAAAAGCAAATCCTGCCGTCAATCCATCACCAAAAAACGCAATGCCGTCTGCCGCTTCCGGTTGTCCATCTGCTTGACAGCCATCGACAGCGCTTTGCGGCTGCCGACAAAAACGCACAAATGCTTGGCTCTGGTCAACCCCGTATAAATGAGATTTCTGAACAGCATCTTGAAATGCTGCGTGGCGACGGGAAGGATGACCGCATCGAATTCACTGCCCTGGGATTTATGGATGGTAATGGCGTAGGCCAGTGATATTTCCGTCATGTCCTCGCGGGCATAAGCGATCGGGGTTTGTTTTCCGAATTGAATCATACATGAAAAATCTTCCAGGTCGATGCGCGTAATTCTGCCGATGTCTCCATTGAAGACCCCCAGATCATAGTTATTGCGGGTCTGGATCACCCGGTCGCCTTCCCGGTAAATCCGTTCGCCGATCGTTATCTGCTTTTTCCCCGGTTGCTCTGGATTGACGGCCTGTTGAACGGCCTGATTGAGATTTAGCGTTCCCAGGCTCCCTCTGATCTGGGGAGACAGGATTTGTATTTCGATGTTCCTGCCGAAGTATTCCGGGATGGACCGGGTGTAGAGCCGCAGAACCATATCGAGACCAGTGACGCCGTGATGCAGGGCCGACCAGGGATGAATCGACTTGATGATGGATTTCAGCTCCGCAATACTTCCCTTCGCCTCATGAATCCTCATCAGATCGACGTGTTTGAACTTCTCCGGTATGGTGAATATGGGTGCATGGATTTCAGATACATCCCTGAATTCCTGAACGAGCAGGCTGTCGATCGTCAAGGTATCGTCCTGCTGCCTCATCACCCCGGTAATGGTATCGCCCGATTGAATTACCTGCTCTTCTCCGGTGGTGAGGGTACGCCGGATGGCGGTCCTGGCTCTTCCCAGAAACTGCAATTGTTCCTGCGTGGCTTCATCGGCATCGATAAACATGCATCCGGCTTTATCTTTCCACAGATCGGGTTTGTGAAATGGAGACTCGATTTTAGGAATCTGTCCCTTGTTGATCTGGTGGGCGAACCGGATGATCATGGATTCCTCGGCCTGGCGGAAGACCCGGGTCAGTCTGAAACTCGGCACGCGGGTGGCCTGCAGCAGATCGTGCAGCACATTGCCGGCGCCGACCGACGGGAGCTGATCCGGATCACCGATAAAGAGTACCTGGGCCGTCCGCGGAACGGCTTTCAGCAGCGCTGCCGCCAGGTTGATGTCGAGCATGGAGCATTCATCGATAATCAGGTAATCCAGTTGAAGCGGGTCCGTTTCGTTTTTTTTGAATCCGATATTTTGAGGCGACCATTCCAGCAGCCGGTGAATGGTTTTGGCCTCGTATTCGATGACCTCGCTCATCCGCTGGGCGGCGCGCCCGGTCGGGGCCGCCAGAACAACCCGCTTCAGCATGGCGTGAAGAAGCTTTACCAGAACCCGGGTGGTGGTCGTTTTACCGCATCCGGGGCCGCCCGTCAGAATGGAAAACGATTGGCCCGCGATGCCGGCCACAGATGCCATCTGTTCATCGGACAAAACAATGCGTTGGTTTCCGCAATACCGTTCCAGCCAATTGGTGATCCGAGCCAAATCAACATCAGCAGGCCGATCGATCCATTGTTTGACCCTTACCGCCACATACTGTTCATCGAAAAATATGGAATTGGAATAATATGCGGCGACGTCCTGTCCTGTTTCATCAGGAAGAACGCGTTTCTTGATTTGATCGGCGGTCAGCAAGGACAGCAATATGCTCGTGATCTGCTCCGGCGTTCCGGTTTCCAACAGCTCCTGCGTGTTTTTGACAATCTGGGATTCAAGCAGATAGCAGTGGCCGTTATCCCGGGCTGCCGCCAGCACGTATTTGATGCCGGCTTCGATGCGGGGAACGCCGTCTTTCTCGAATCCCATGTTGAGTGCAATCTTGTCGGCGGAAAAAAATCCAATCCCGTAAATATCCCGTGCAAGCTGGTACGGATTGGCTGAAACCTTTTCAATGGCGTCGTTGCCATAGGTTTTAAATATCTTGACGGCATAAAGGGTGCTGATTCCGTACCCTTGCAGAAACATCATCACATCCCGGATCGCCCGGTGTTCCTGCCAACTGTTTTTAATGTCCGTCAGTTTCTTTTCGGCGATACCCGGCACTTTCAGCAGGTCTTCGATGGTCTCCTCAAAAACCTGCAGGGTTCGCTCGTTGAAGTGCTTCACGATTTTGTGTGCGGTTTTGGGGCCAACGTTCTTGATCAGTCCGGAGCCAAGATATTTTTCGAGAGCTGCGCTGGTGGACGGCTTTTTTTCAACCGCCCGCTCTGCCTTGAACTGTTCACCATGCTTGGGATGAAACCCCCAGATGCCATAGAAATCCATCGAGCTGCCGGCAAAAACCTTGGCCTGATGAATGATCACGGTGACGAGTTTCTGCGGTTCGTTAAAGGGCGATACTTTCAGAACCGACCAGCCGTTTTCCGCGTTGTGGAAGGTAACGCGTTCCACGATGCCGGAAAGGCGGTCGAGATTGTCGGCCGGTGGTGCTTTGGGAGATGATTTCATTACCGGATGATTATACAACAGAACTGCATTCTATGGGAAGCAGGGTGATTTCGTTCCAGCCACATTGACAATATATTTTAACCAGTTGAACGATAATATGGACAAATCTCCGGAAATGGTGTATAGGGGGACTCAATATTGAACCGTATCCCACCCGTAATCCGGAGAAATTGTCGTGGATCTCAAGCAAGTCCTTGTTCGATCCCGTTCATCAATCCGAAGAAGAGCGCTACCAGTATCTGATGCAAGAATACCATTATCTGGGTTCCTTGCCAAAAATCAGTGAGACCCTTTGGTATATTGCCACCTATCTTAATGAATGGGTGGCCCTTATCAGCTTTTCCGCCCCAGCATTGAAGTGCAAAGCTCGAGATCACTGGATCGGTTGGGACTTTCGCCATCAATATGATCGCCTGAAACTTTTAACCAACAACAGTCGTTTTCTGATCCTTCCTGACTGGCATTACATTGTCCTGCGGGCACCGCAGTTGTCCGCAATGTCAAAACCATCAAGCCAGCCAGTGGATTGACCTGCAGCAGGCCAAGCTGTTGCCGGTTCCAAATATCTCTTCAACATAAAGGCCATGTCTAAGGTTTTTCGGGCCAGATTCCTGGCAGGATTAAATGAAGCCAGGCTTCCCATCCCCGGAAACGTTCCCGGGAAATGGATTGTTGACTGCTCCCATGTCGGAAAGGGAATAAGCGCCCTGAAATATTTATCCCGATATCTATACCATGGAGTTATCAGTGAGAAAAATATCATATTAAACCAGAATGGCCGGATCACCTTTCAATATACTGAAAGCAAAACCGGTAAGACGCGAAATCGAACCCTCAAGGGTGAAGATTTTTTGTTTCTCATCCTGCAGCATGTTCTGCCCAAGGGATTTCGGCGGGTCAGAGACTATGGGTTTCTTCATAGCAATGCAAAGAAACTGCTGGTCGTAGTGCAATTGATTTTGCGGGTTTTTCTTCCGGTTATCAAAGAGCGGCCCAGACCTGTTTTTAAGTGCCCCCGCTGTCAAACCCCAATGATTATTCTTGGCTTTCGTTATCCAGGACTGGAAGCAGGATAACGTACCTTAATGGCAAGGGCTGGCAGTAACTTCTATCAGGAGGTTTAAGACTTTATGAAATAATTCAAGTTGTTATTAAGCATGCAAAAATGATGATACCACCCCTCGCTCTGAAAAAAGCGCATCTCGTTAAAGCTTCTCTTGAAACCCCTTCTTAAAAAAAGATATTTCCTTTATAAAGTAACCGGGCTTGTCCAACCAAACGGATAAGATTGTGGTTCGCTTCGCTCTCACAATCTATCCTTA
>CAJBLH010000037.1 GCA_903953895.1 uncultured Desulfobacteraceae bacterium
CCCAGATGGCGGAGTCACAAGCGCCATTGTCGCTGCAATTGACTGCGCCAGGTCGAAATCCTGGTTCAGGTATACTCATTCACCAGCGCCCCGATTGCTAATCCTCTGACCGCGGCCAGGAAAAGGGATGTACACACCGAAATGGTTCGCGATAAAAGCCGGCGGTCTGGAAAATATTCTTCAACCGATTTTATTGCTTATACAGGGATACCCGTATATATTGACACGAAACACAAGATCGCACATAATAATCCATAATTCGCTCATTTTTTCGGTCTAATGATTTATTTTATGTAATTGATCGGAATATGCTGCTCACAGGGAGTTTCTACTTCACAAAAGCAGTCGCGGGATTGAACGCTGAAAATTACCAATCCTGAATGGCAGTAAATCGCGGATACTTTCAGAATTAAGAAGCGTATAAGAGGAATTTCTGAGGGGTATATAATTTGAATAAAGATGGGTGCCAAACTTTTTTTTACTTTGCATCATGGCCATGTTTTTTTGACTGCAAAAATTTCACAACAGGATAAAATGCTGGATAGATGCTGGATAAAACCATCTGAAACGAAAAAAGGACTTACTGCAACTTGCCGTAAGTCCTTGATATTTTTGGCGCGCCTGGAGGGATTCGAACCCCCGACCTACGGATTAGAAGTCCGTTGCTCTATCCATCTGAGCTACAGGCGCTATCGATTTGATGTTGATTATCACAGGGGGTTATGGAAGTAAACATAAATTCTGATAAATCTACGGTTGTCAATCTATTTCATTTCACGTATTCCCTGTTATCCCGATGGTGATTTCCATTTGAACTGGTTTTGTTCGCATCGTGATTTGATGAAATGAATGTTCTGAAATTCTAAGGCAATGGAACGTAATGAAAAAACAGAAAATATCCTGGGAACCCGCTTCTGATGACAAAGCACTGATTCGTTTTGATCCGCTTCAGCGGTATTTGGCGGAAATCAGTCACTATAAATTGATTACCCGTGAGCGGGAACGGGAGCTGGGATTAAAAATTCAGGAGGAAAATGATCCCGATGCGGCTTATGAGCTGGTCACGTCCAATTTGCGCCTTGTGGTAAAAATTGCACTCGAATTTCAGCGGATGTGGATGCAGAATCTTTTAGATCTGATTCAGGAAGGCAATATCGGATTGATGCAAGCAGTAAAGAAATTCGATCCTTACAAAAATGTCAAATTTTCATATTATGCATCTTTCTGGATAAAAGCCTATATTCTTAAATTTATCATGGATAACTGGAGACTGGTCAAAATCGGTACCACGCAAGGCCAGCGAAAGCTGTTTTTTAAATTGAAAAAAGAAAAACAGCATTTGATCGATCTGGGATTCGATCCCAAGCCTAAACTTTTATCGGAAAAGCTGGGAGTATCCGAGCGGGAAGTCATCGATATGGACCAGCGGCTTGATGGATGGGATGTATCGCTGGATACTCCCATCAAAGAGGATTCTGATACGGACCGTATGGATTTTGTCAGTTCTGATGCTGAATCCGCGGAAGATCAAATGGCCAAAAAAGAGATTGAAACCCTTTTGCACAACAAGATTGATGAATTTAAAAAAACATTGTCTGTCAGAGAACTGGAAATATTTGAAGTGCGGATATTCTCCGATTCCCCAGCAACGCTTCAAGAAATCGGAGATAAATATCATATCTCCCGTGAAAGGGTTCGCCAGGTTGAAAAGAATATCATCAAGAAGATCAAAGATTATCTGAAAAATGAATTGCCTGATTTTGCCTCTTATATCGAAGATGGATTGTCCATGTAGAAACAGACATTGTTTCAATTATTTTCTTTCAGTGCGCAACCATAGAGGCTGTGCAGGAGTATTTATGAAAACCAGTCGGATTCTACGGGTCCTTTGTGCCGGGGCCTTTTTGCTTTTTTCGGGATGTACAACGATGCTGCATCCCGTTTCACCACAAGTCGAGCCTGCCGAAGATATGCCCGTAGTAATATCGAATCCGTATCCCGGCGAGGAAGGCTCGTATTTTTATTATACTGAAGCTCAGTTGCTGTGGGCAAGAGGAAATCTGGACAAAGCTGCCAGTTTCCTTGAAAAAGCCGTACGAAAAGATCCTGAATCTGCTTATCTGAAAACCGAACTGGCCATGCTCTATCTTCAGCAAAATGATGAGGATAAAGCAGGTTCCGTTGTGAAAACAATTCTGGCAAAAAAGCCAGATGATGTGGACGCCCTTATCATTCTGGGACGGATATCTCAGAGCCAGAACAATATTGATGAAGCCAGACGAGCTTATGAAACAGTCATTGTTCTCGATCCCATGCAGCAGAATATCTATTTGCTGTTAGGAGATTTATACATGGATGCACAGGACTGGTCAAATGCGTTACGGGTATACACGCTGCTGACTCAAAAATTTCCCGAAGCCTATGCCGGCTATTTTTATATGGGTAAAATTTACATTCAGCAAGATGACTTATCTCGCGCTGAAACAGCATTCCAGAAAACACTTGAAATCGAGCCTGATTTGGAAGAACCTTGGTTTGAACTCATCCGTCTGTATCAGATGCAGAACAGGCCTGATCTTGTCGAAACCGCCTATCTGGATATTCTGAAAGCGGCTCCTGGGGATATCCGCGCATTGATGGGCCTGGCGGCCATTTACCGCAATCAGCAAAAGAACGATAAAGCGCAGCCGATTTTCAGCCTGCTGGGCATAAAAAGTACCACAGACCCGGATGTGATCAAAATCATCGTGCAGCACTATATCGAGCAGAAGAAATTTTCGGAGGCAGTTTTGATACTGGAAGGCATGCTGACTTCAGTGCCGGACAGCTCCGAAATCCACTATGTGGCGGGTATCGCCAGTGAAGGGATGGGAGATCGAGAAAAAGCCATTGCTCATTTCAAACAAATCTCATCTTCAGCCAGATTCTATCCGGGAGTGGTTGCCCAGGTTTCTTTCTGGTACCAGGAACAGGGAAAAGTCGCTGAAGCCATTGACTTTATCCAGTCTGCCATACGGAACATCCCGGATAACCCGGATTTTCGCCTGTATCTGGCAACATTCTATGAAGAAACCGGCGATCTGAACAACGCATTGGAATCGCTTCAGTACGGTCTGAAGCTGGATTCAGATAACGACCAGTTGTATTTTCGGCTGGGTGTCATCTATGATAAAATGGATCGGAAAACCGATTCCATAGAGGCGATGAAATCCGCTCTGAAACTGGATCCAAAAAATCCCAGTACGCTCAATTATCTGGGTTATACTTATGCAGATATGGGGCAAAATCTGGATGAGGCCGAGGCGTTGATTCTGCAGGCGTTAACCTATAAGCCGGAAGACGGGTATATCACAGACAGTCTCGGCTGGGTATACCATCAAAAGGGACAATACAGTAAGGCCCTAGAATATCTTGAAAAAGCGGCAAAACTAGTCCCGGATGACCCCACGATTCTGGAACACATCGGAGATACTTATCTGAAGCTCGACCAACCGCGGAAAGCCTTGGAATATTACCGTTTGGCGCTGGTCAAAAAAGATAAGGAAAAAAGCGAGTTACAGGCTAAAATCCAGGAAATCGAGAAAAAAGGGTTTCAGCCGTGATGCGATTCGTGTATTTGCTCTGTCTTGCTGTTGCGGTATGGATAACCGGATGCAGCACACTGACCCGAACGACTCCGCAGGTCGTAACGCTTCCGGAATCTCCAGAAGTTACAGAGATATTGCTGCGTTTCCGTCAGAATAACACCGAACTTTCGACATTCAAAGGAACAGGGAAAATAAGGCTCTGGAAGAACGAGAAGGTTCAAGTGGTTCGCACTGCCTGGACAGGCGCCCGACCGGATAAGATTCGAATCGTGATTCAGGGAGTCACCGGATTTCCCGTTGCCAGCATGGCCGCTGACGGCGCCTGGTTTTACCTGCTATCCTACAGTCAGAACAGTTTTTATAAGTCTGAAACCCGAAATCCGGATCTGGAAAAACTGGTATCCATCCCTGTGACTGCCGCGGATATTATCAGCTTGGTGTCCGGGGCTGTTCCGATTCGACCCTATCGTTCCAGTAAATTAGTGCAAATGCCTGCTGAAACCGGATATATCCTGTCATTAATGGGGGGAAAGGGCGCCGATGTTGAAAAAATCCACCTCGATCAGAGCCGCACAAAGGTACGAAGCATCGAGATGTTTACCCCCAAAGGCCCACTGGCTTACCGGGTGGATTTAAATGGAGAAACCGAAGTGGATGGCTTCCGGATTCCTGAAAGACTCGTATTCACCAATGACGACGGGTCAGGTTTTCAACTGGATGTGGATCGGTTCTGGCCCAATGCACCTGTGTCTTCGGATATGTTTGTAATTACGCCTTAATCGGAAATGATGGATACTATGACCCTGCCTTATAAAGCGGTTGCCCTAGAAGCCCGTTTAAGGTCTTGCCGCAATGTCATCA
Source organism: uncultured Desulfobacteraceae bacterium (assembly GCA_903953895.1). Taxonomy (GTDB): domain Bacteria; phylum Desulfobacterota; class Desulfobacteria; order Desulfobacterales; family Desulfatirhabdiaceae; genus RAAP-1. The sequence goes on from CAJBLH010000037.1 coordinate 4,449, forward strand.
CCCTGGGGGTTAAACCGAATTTTTCCGAGTATACCCCGGCTGAAGCCGAACTGATTCTACACTCGCGAAAGGTTTATTATCCATCGCCGTTTTATGCTGATCTCCTGGATGCAGCCGGCATTGCCACATTTCCCAGTTATCATACCTATAAATGTGTTCAAGACAAGATCAAGCAAACAGCGCTGCTGAATATGCTGAATATTCCTCACCCGCGTACCCGGGTGTTTTATGGCAGGCGGCAAATCGACTCCATCACCCGGCATTTTCCGTTTCCATTCATCGCCAAAATTCCCAGAGGCTCGGCCATGGGAAGAGGTGTTTTCAGAATCCGGAATGCAGATGACCTGGAGAGCTATGCTCGAAAAACATCCATCGCCTATATTCAGGAATATCTGCCCATCGATCGGGACATGCGCGTGGTCGTGATCGGGAGTCGGGTGGTTCATGCTTACTGGCGAATAGCGCCAGATGGAGATTTCCGCACCAATGTTGCGGTGGGAGGAACCGTCAGTCTCGATTCAGTTCCTGGTGCGGCTTGCAATCTTGCCCTGGACACTGCCCGAAAATGCCGCTGGGATGACGTGGGAATCGATATCTGTGAATACGAAGGACAATATTATGTGATTGAAGCCAATATGAAATATGGCAAAGAAGGTTTCCGGCAGGCAGGTATCGATTATTTTCATATGATGGAGACGCTAATCGAAAATGGCGAAATTTGATTCTGTTCCCTATGCCATTCAACAGGCTTTGAATCAGCGGGAGGTCGATTATAACAGCCCTGTGGGCGCATTCAGTCAACAGGGGGTTCGGCGCCATCCGGATACCCATCCGGATGGCGATTTCCGCCAGCCGTTTTCGATCGATGGAGACCGGATTCTCCACTCGCTGGCCTATACCCGTTATATCGATAAAACACAGGTGTTTTATCTGGTTCAAAATGACCACATCACCCACCGGGTGCTTCACGTGCAGTTGGTTTCCAAAATCGCTCGCACCATCGGTAGATTTCTTGGCCTGAATGAAGATTTGATTGAAGCCATCTCTCTGGGCCATGACATCGGCCATACGCCTTTCGGGCATGACGGTGAAACGTTTTTATCCGAAATCTGCCGGGCGAACGGTGTCGGTGCATTTCTCCACAATATCCAGAGCGTACAATTTCTGGACCGGGTGGAACGCAAGGGAAAAGGCTGGAATCTATGCCTTCAGACCCTGGACGGTATTCTCTGCCATGATGGCGAGATACATAATCAGAGACTTGAACCTTTTCGCGCCAAGACGTTCGAGACAATTGACAGGGAAATTACGTCAAAACAGCATGACCCATCCGTTCAACTGGTACCCATGACCCTGGAAGGATGCGTGGTACGGATGGCCGATACGATCAGCTATATTGGCAGGGACATTGAAGACGCCATTCGTCTGAACATGATCCGGCGATCCGACCTGCCTGCCGCAAGTGTAAAGGTTCTAGGCAATACCAATGGCTCCATTGTCTATCGCCTGGTAACGGACATGATTCAAAACAGCTTTCAGAACACTTTTGCAGCCTTCAGCCCTGAAGTGTCCGAGTCACTTGAGTCTTTGAAAGCTTTCAACCTGGAGAGGATTTACCTGAATCCGAAAATTAAAAGTCATACGGCCGAGATCCGTAATCTGTTTTTTCTGCTTTTCGGTCGATATCTGACCGATATGGAAAAAGAGAATCGCAGTTCAGTGATTTTTTCAGGATTTCTGCAGGATATGTCGGAAGACTATCTTTGCGGCCATCGCCCGGCTGAAATCGTGCGGGATTTTATTGCCGGAATGACGGATCGGTATTTTCTCTCCCAGTGCCCGGAATCGCTTCGACCGCTCCCGCAACCTTTTTAGATCGATGAAATTCCAGCAGCGGTTGTATCGAAACGCCATTCTTAACAGCCGGCTGGTTCATTTTCAGATAACGGTGAAGGAAACCGATCTGATGGTGAGTGCATCGGTCCATCTTGAAGCCGAAACACGCGAGCTGGTTTTAACGCATCGCGGTTACCTGGAAGCTTATATTGAACAGTATCCGAAATTTCAGAAAACCCTAAAACCCTGGCGGATTTTAGGACCGGCTCCGGCTATTGTCCGGGAAATGGCGCTGGCCAGCGAAAAATCAGGCGTCGGACCCATGGCGGCAGTAGCCGGCGCTATTTCAGAGGCTGTCGGCAGGGGCCTGCTTCAGCTTTCAGATGAAGTCATTGTTGAAAATGGTGGGGATACTTTTTTTAAAACGCAGGTTCCGGTCATTGTCGGTATTTATGCTGGAAATTCTCCCTTGAGCATGAAATTCGGTCTCAAGGTGGATTCAACCACCTGTCCGGTTTCCCTATGTACCTCATCTGGAACGGTCGGGCATTCATTGAGTTTTGGAAAGGCCGATGCTGTATGCGTGATGTCCGGCTCCTGCGCCCTTGCCGATGCGGTGGCCACGGCAGTGGGCAATCGTATTCGGTCTGCGCAAGATATCTCAGGGGCCATTCATTTTGGAAAAAACATCCCGGGGGTGTCCGGACTGGCGGTCATTGTCGGAAAAGACATGGGCTTGTGGGGAAACCTTGAAGTCATTCCGCTCGGGGGAAAAAAATGTTGAGTTTTCGGCATCAACAGCGTAAGAATGCTTGGCATTGTCATGGCGATAACTGCTTTCAAGCAAAAGCGGATCGGCTGGATTACAAGTCGGATCATTTTATCAACTTTGCGCTCTTATATCTGGAGGAAGACAATTTTGGAAACCATGTGGGCTCCTTGGCGCATCGAGTACATCAAGTCTGAAAAAGAAAGCGGATGCGTGTTTTGTCAGGCGCAGACGATTCATGATGATCTGACCCTTTACAAAGGCGATACCACAATTGTGGTCATGAATAAATTCCCTTATATCAACGGACATCTTCTGGTTGCGCCTGTTCGTCATTTATCCCGTCTCGACGAGCTTTCCCGGGATGAGATGACGGATCTGCTGGCAACTGTCGAAAAATCGGTTTATATCGAGAAGGAAATCATGAAACCCGATGGTTTCAATGTCGGTCTCAATCTTGGCAAAGTGGCGGGTGCTGGAATTGAAGAACATCTGCACTTTCATGTCGTTCCAAGGTGGTTCGGCGACACGAATGCCCTGACTGTTTTTGCAGATATACGTGTTATTCCCGAACATCTGAAGGCCACTTATGATTCTTTAAAACCATTGTTCTCTCGATTGAGCCGAAAAATTTAACAACGGCCGGCATATTCGCATTCCAAATGCCGAAAATGCAAACTGTCAATCCATGGAGTAACCCATGAAAAAAATCCGAATTGCACTCTTGCTGGCCGCGTTGGGCTTTTTCTGTCTGATGATTTATCAGAACATGGGGTATTTATCCGCTCCGGCTGGCCTGCAAATAAACCTGTGGATTGCCGGCTCATTCCATTCAGACAGAATCATCAATGCACAACTGATTCTGGGGGCTTTTTTTATCGGGGTTCTGTTTTCCTATTTTTGGGGATTGTCTTGTCGTTTCAAAAACAATCAAACGATAAAGAGCCTGAATGATACGCTTAATTCCCAGGAGGTAACCATTGCGGATATGAAAAACCAACTGAGTCAATATCAGGGGGCGACACCGCAGCAATATCCCATCCTGCCCGAGGTTTCCGTAGAAAACGCCTGATTCTCTCATGCTTTCTTCCCAACCCACCCCCATGATGAAACAGTATCTCGCGATTAAAAGCGAGCATCCTGACGCCTTGCTGTTTTACCGCATGGGGGATTTTTATGAAATGTTTCTGGAAGATGCTGAAACAGCCTCCCCCATTCTCGAAATCGCCTTAACCTCCCGAAACAAAAACGATGAATTTCCGGTTCCGATGTGCGGTGTTCCCTATCGGGCGGCTCAGGGGTATATCGCAAAATTGATCGACCAGGGGTTCAAGGTCGCCATCTGTGACCAGACCGAAGATGCGTCGTTAGCCAAGGGACTGGTTCGGCGTGAAGTGGTTCGCGTCATCACACCGGGGATGATCGTTGAAGATGTGCTTCTGGATGAAAAGATCCACAACTTCATACTGGCCATCTGTTTGCAGAACCGAGATATCGGGCTGTCGTGTCTGGATATATCAACCGGAACGTTCCGGCTGACCCAGTCCGACAACCCGGATGTGATCCGGGATGAAATCATTCGGATATCTCCCCGCGAAATCCTGCTGCCGGAATCTTTGCAGCAGGATACCGAGCGGCTTGGCGTTTTTCAGCACCTTTTTTCCGGAAAGGCCGTTTCCTATACGCAAGATCAACATTTCGACTATCGAAATGCTCGCGAAAAACTCATTCGGCAGTTTCAAACTTTATCTCTTGAAGGATTCGGCTGTGAAACACTGTTGGCCGGAGTGGGGGCAGCCGGTGCGCTGATCACCTATGTCCAGGAAACCCAGAAACAGACAATCGACCATATCTGTCGAATAGAAACCTATATTCAAAGCCAGTTTCTGGTGGTGGATGACATCAGTTGCCGTAATCTGGAACTGGTGAAAACCATCCAGGGAGAAACACGAAAAGGAACGCTGCTGAGTGTCCTGGATCGGACGATGACGGCGATGGGGGCCAGACGTCTGAAATACTGGATTCGTTATCCGCTCATGCATGCTGAAATAATAAATTTGCGCCTGAATGCCGTGGAGGAAGCCAAAACCTGTATTCAGGCGACCCATGCGGTTCGAAGCGATTTGAAAAAGATCGCGGATATGGAACGGCTGGGAAGTAAAATCGTAATGGGTCATTGTAATGCCAGAGATCTGCTTAGCCTGCGTACGTCTCTGGATGTCCTTCCCGATATCCGCGATGCGCTTGACTCATTCGATGCCGAATTATTACAGTGGAAGCTTCATGGCCCTTGTCTGGATGAACTCAAAAAGCTGGCGACACTGATTCAGAGCGCAATTCGTGAAGATGCTCCTCCCTTGGTTCATGACGGCGGCATCATTAAAATGGGCTTTGATGCAAAATTAGATGAATGGATTCGGATCAGTCAGGATGGCAAGGGGTGGTTGTCGAGACTGGAGACTCAAGAGCGGCAGGCAACCGGGATTCAGTCTCTCAAGGTCCGGTTCAATAAGGTTTTCGGATATTACATTGAAATCTCAAAGAATCAGGCCAAGTCGGTCCCGGAACACTATATTCGAAAACAGACCCTGGTCAATGCGGAGCGGTATATTACCGGAGAACTCAAAGAATTCGAGTCCAAGATTCTCAGTGCCGAAACCGAGCGATCGGCGCTGGAATATCAAATTTTCATGGATGTTCGACAAGCTGCGGCAGACCATCACAAGGAGATTCATCAGGCTGCGGATTTTATCGCCCACGTGGACTGTCTGATGAATCTGGCCGATATTGCGGATCAGTATGACTATGCCCGCCCGGAAATTCGTATGGACGGTGTTCTTTTCATTGAAGAAGGTCGCCATCCTGTGGTAGAACAAATGATTGCCGGGGGGCGGTTTGTTCCGAATACCCTCGCAATGGATGACAGCCACAATCAGGTCTTGATCATTACCGGGCCGAATATGGCAGGAAAATCGACGGTTCTAAGACAGGTTGCCCTTCAGGTGCTGATGGCCCAGATGGGTTCTTTCGTTCCGGCCCGCAGCGCCTCCATCCCGCTGACGGACCGGATTTTTACCCGTATCGGGGCTCTGGATAATCTGTCGAGTGGTCAAAGCACATTTATGGTGGAAATGGAAGAAACCGCCAATATTTTGAACAGCGCCACCCATCAAAGTTTGGTCATCATGGATGAAATAGGACGGGGTACCAGTACTTACGACGGATTCAGCATTGCCTGGGCCGTGGTGTCTTATCTTCATGATTTAAAGGGCAAGGGTGTTAAAACCCTTTTTGCAACACATTATCATGAGTTGACAGCCCTGGAACGGCTGAATCCCAGGATCAAGAATTTCAATATCAGTGTCAAGGAGTGGGAAGATCAGATCATTTTTCTGCGAAAACTTGTTGAAGGCGGCGCCAGTCGCAGCTATGGAATTCAGGTGGCCCGGCTTGCCGGAATTCCGGAATCCGTCATAAACCATGCCAAAAGCATTTTAAATGATATCGAAGATGAAAAACATCACCTGCCGGTTGTCACAGAAACCCAAATCCGAAAAAAAAATGTGAAACCGGCTCCGGTTCAAATGGGTTTGTTTTCCGATATCGAGAGTGCTATTGTAGAGAAGCTTAAAAATATTGAAATTTCGACCATGACGCCGCTGGAGGCCTTGAACTGTTTAAGCGAACTCCGCACCCAGGCTGTCCATACTTTCATGCAAAAGACCTGTCTGAAGAAATGATAACCAACCGAATTGTACTTTGGGGAATAGTTTTTTTGTGCGCTGTTTTATCTGTGGCGCCAGCATCTCATGCGTCTGCGGCAAAGGAGCAGTATACCCAAGCGGATGCCTGTTATCAGTCGCTGCTGAACAGTCCTGAAAAACAAAAACTCCGACATAACTGGATCCGGTGTATCGAAGATTATCAGGATGTTTACAAGTCGGACCCGAATGGAGCGATGGCCTCCTCCGGACTGTATATGGTTGGATATTTATTTGATGAGCTGTATCGGGTTTCAAAAAAAATGTCCGATAAAAAAGAAGCGATCGATTGCTACGAGCGGATTGTCAAGCGCTATCCCAAAAGCAATCAAATGCCAAAAGCAAAAGCGGCCATTGATCGATTGTCCAACCCGGAAAACTGCAATCCCCCCCCCAAAAACAACGGCCCATCTCCTAAAACTGAAAAAACCTCCGGTGAATCCGATCCGCCGGGTGCAACTGCCTCCGTAGATTCATCCTGTCTGCCGCTTTCCGGCTTCAGTCGAATCACCGATCTGCGATTCTGGTCCAATCCCAGTTATACCCGAATCGTCATCGATGCGGATAAAGAAACCACTTATGAACACCGATTGTTAAAAAAAGACCTTGCACTCGACAAGCCGCAACGGCTTTACATCGATTTCAATCAAAGCAAGCTTGCCAAGAGCTTCAAGAGTTTTATCCCTATTGATGATGATTTGTTGATCGATGCACGGGCAGGCCAGTATACGCTGGAATCCGTCCGGGTGGTTGTCGATATCAAATCATTTAAATCCTACAAGATATTTTCACTGAACAATCCTTTTCGCATCATTTTGGACATATGGGGAGATGAATCGGGCGCAATCCGGGCCGAGCAGCCGTCTGCGCCGGCTACGGCTCCCCATGCCAAGCCAAGCCAAAGCCAAAGCGCTAAAAAGAGCATTGCCAAAGCTACCACCGGAAAGCATGGAAAAATCGATCCCGGAGCCTTGGCCAAACAACTGGCTCTGGGCGTCAGCCGCATTATCATCGATCCAGGGCACGGCGGTAAAGATTTCGGAGCACCCGGAGCGATGAAAGGGGTTTTTGAAAAAGACATTACTCTGGCGATCGGCAAGAAGCTGGCGGCAAAGATTCAGGATTCGTTGAAATGTGAAGTGATTATGACCCGAACAACAGATCGCTATCTGGCGCTTGAAGAGCGAACCGCCATCGCCAATACCAAAAATGGCGATCTTTTCATCTCCATTCATACCAATGCTGCCAAAAATCCGGAAGCTTATGGAATCGAAACATTTTTTCTGAATCTGGCAACCGATGATGAATCCATTTTGGTGGCTGCCCGTGAAAATGCCACATCTACAAAAAATATCAGTGACTTGCAAAGTATTCTAACAGACTTGATGCAGAATGCCAAGATCAATGAATCCAGCCGCCTTGCAGCCAACGTCCAAGATAATTTATGTCACCATATGAGCATCAAATACAGCAATATCAAAAACAAGGGTGTTAAAAAAGCGCCGTTTTATGTGCTTGTGGGCGCCCAGATGCCTTCGATATTGGTAGAGACATCGTTTATCAGCAATGAGCGGGAATGTGCACGGCTGGCCTCTGCGGACTATCAGGACCGGATTTGTGATGCCATCATTTCAGGAGTCGGCCGCTACATCAAAGATATCAACCCTACCGCCTTTCAGCAAAAGCAACACAAAGAATCGACACTTGCACGCGGTTTTGGGGGATGATTTGTTCATACACAGGCTCAAGACACGGGCATCATCACCCCATTTAGACGGAAGACTAATGACACAGACTGATAACTGACAACTGATTACTTTCATTTTTAGTGAATACGGAGGATGTTTTATGGAGTTGAACCACATTTTGTTCCAGATCGAGGAAGGAATCGCCACCTTGACTTTCAATCGGCCCAAGGCATTGAATGCCTTGAACGGTGAACTTCTTGAAGAACTGTCTCGGACATTGGATGTTGTGGCAGCCAATGAAGATATTCGTGTGCTGATTCTGACCGGTTCTGGAGACAAATCGTTTGTCGCGGGTGCTGACATTTCGGAGATTGCCAAGTGCAACGCGCTTCAGGGGAAGATATTTTCGACCAAGGGGCATGAGGCTATCAACAAACTGCAATGCCTGGCCATTCCGGTGATTGCTGCTGTAAACGGGTTTGCCCTTGGCGGTGGCAGTGAAATCGCATTGGCCTGCGATTTCATTTATGCATCGGAAAACGCCAAATTCGGTTTGCCTGAAATCACGCTTGGGATTATTCCTGGTTTTGGCGGCACCCAGCGCCTGCCCAGGCTGATTGGTTCGAATATGGCCAAAGAAATGATTTTTACCGGAAAGATGATCTCAGCGATCGAAGCCCAGAGCCTTGGTATGGTCAACCGGGTGGCGCCTGCGGAAACCTTGATGACAGAAGTGTTGGCTACTGCCAAAGCCATTGCCCAGAAAGGGAAGGTAGCCCTGCGGGCAGCCAAACAGGTGGTCGATGCCGGATTGAATGTCGATTTAAAAACTGGCTGCCGTATGGAAGTGGATGCCTTTGCCCTGTGTATGACCAGCGAAGACGCCAAAGAAGGAACAACCGCATTTCTTGAAAAGCGCAAAGCGGTTTTCAAGGGCAGTCTGGCAGGTTAACAATCGCTTTCCATAAAGGAAAAAACACTTCTGGGAGTGCGGGCAGCCAGCAACCTGCAGGATGCCCGCACTCCCCGTTTTATTTTATCATGAACACGCTTTTAATCACAAAATTCATGAAACACATCAAAGAAGCGCTTCGTGGCTTTTCGCTTTCGCGTGCGATTTGCCGGGGCCACATCGGTGTGTCATGTATGTTCACTGTAACGATGGAGTTTTTTTAAATGATTTACGATATCGAGTTTGAGACCCTGCCGCGTGAGGCGCTTTCAGCCATTCAGTTAAGACGCCTCAGAGCGACGCTGGAACGGGTCTATGCAACGGTTCCGTTCTATCGAAAAAGGTTTGAAGAGGCCGGCATCACTCCCAACGACATTCATTCACTAGAGGATTTTCAGCGTTTTCCCTTTACCACCAAACAGGATCTCCGGGACAATTATCCCTTTGGTATGTTTGCGGTTCCGATGGACAATGTGGTTCGGATTCATGCCTCATCCGGAACAACCGGTCAGCCGACCGTTGTCGGTTATACGGCAAGGGACATCAATACCTGGTCTGTGCTGATGGCCAGAGCCCTGACAGCCGGCGGTGCGGGCCGCAGAGACATTATTCATAACGCTTACGGATACGGGCTTTTTACCGGCGGCCTGGGTGTCCATTACGGGGCGGAAAAACTGGGTGCATCGGTCATTCCGGTTTCCGGCGGCAACACCAAACGCCAGATCATCATCATGCGGGATTTCGGGCCGACCATTTTAACGGCAACCCCATCCTACGCCCTTCATCTGGCTGAAGAGGCCGAAGAAATGGGGGTATCTTTCCAAAATCTGAAATTCAAATACGGTATCTTCGGCGCCGAGCCCTGGTCTGAGCAGATGCGGCAGGAGATCGAGCGAAAACTCCATCTCAAGGCCGTGGATATTTATGGGCTCAGCGAAATCATCGGTCCGGGGGTGGCTGCCGAGTGTCATGAGGCCCAGAACGGACTGCATATTTTTGAAGATCACTTCATTCCAGAAATCATCGATCCGGCCACCGGAAACGTGCTGCCTTACGGGGAAACCGGGGAGCTGGTCTTTACGTCGATTACCAAAGAAGCTTTTCCGATCATCCGGTACCGGACCCGCGATATCACCACGCTGAATCCAGAACCCTGCATCTGCGGAAGAACACTGGTGCGGATGAAAAAAGTCAGCGGACGGACCGATGATATGCTCATTATCCGGGGCGTGAATGTCTTTCCATCCCAGATTGAAAGTGTTCTGATGGAGATTGAAGGCATCGAGCCCCATTATCAACTGGTGGTGGATCGGGTTGACAATCTGGATACCCTGACGGTGCTTGTGGAAATCAGTGACCGGAGTTTTTCGGATGAGGTCAAGGTGCTGCAGCAACTGGAAAGAAAAATTTCTTTCAGTATCAAGGAATATTTGGGTGTTTCCGCCCGGGTCAAGCTGGTTGAGCCCAAAGCCATTGCCAGAAGCCAGGGAAAAGCCGTCAGGGTGATCGATAACCGCAAGATATGAACATGATTTCTATCGGCAGGGCAGACATGCCGCTGCCGCTGTTTACGTAAAGGAAGATACGGATGCAAGTAAAGCAGATTTCAGTTTTTCTGGAAAACAAGGCTGGAAGGCTCTCCGAAGTTACTGCTGTTTTGGCTGAAACCGGAATCAATATCCGCGCCCTATCGGTTGCGGACACTTCCGATTTCGGTGTGCTGAGGCTCATTGTCAACGATAATCAGAAAGCCTTGGAAACCCTTAAAAATAATGGATTTTCAGTGGGAATCACCGATGTGGTGGCGGTTGAAGTACCCGATAAACCCGGGGGGCTTCATCTGATTCTGGACTTGCTGCACAGGGCGCAGATCAATGTGGAATACATGTATGCCTTTGTTCAGCAAAGCGGAAACAATGCGGTCATGATTTTCCGCTTTGATCATATTGACGAGGCGATCACTCTGTTGCAAGAAAACGGGTTGACTGTGGTCGAGGGATCAAAAGTATATGCGCTGTAATCGTCTGGAAAAAATGGGTGGAAAGCTTTTTCTGCCCATCCTGCATCACAAATGCCAATATACCCTATGACCCCCAGACCCCCCAAATACGAAACCATCAAGCAGTTTCTGGTCCATGGTATTTCCTCGAAAACTTTTACCGATGCCATGCCATCCGAAAACCAGTTGGCGGAAACATTCGGGGTCAGCCGGATGACCGCCCGAAGGGCACTGGATGAGCTTGAAAGAGAGGGAACGGTGGAACGGTTTCCGGGCAGGGGTACGTTTGTCCGAAAGACCCCGCATTATACCCGTGGTTTTTTTCGGGTCAGACCGTTTCGCAAATGGGCCGAAGATATCAATGTCACTCTGACCACCCGGGTTCTGGAAGCCGGATTGATCGAACCTCCCCATGAGATTGCCAAAAAACTTCAAACCGAAGATCATGTAGTTGTGCTTCGCATTCTGAACTGTTTCGACGACAAACCGGTTCGCTATGCCGTCCGATATCTGGTCGCCGATCCATGCGCCCGCATCCTGGAAGAAAATCTCGAACAGGAATCGATCCATGACATCCTGATCAACCGGTACCGACTGCCCCTGACCAAAATCAGCCAGAGCATGACGGCCGTCGGACTGACATCCCCGATCGCCCGTCTTTTTAATATAGAGCCCGGATATCCCGCATTTTACTTTCAGCGATTGATCTTTTCCTACGATCGTCCCATTACCTATGTGGAATATACCATGCGCGGGGAAATGGCATTCGACGACACCTTCACCCCGCAACTGGACCCGGCGGACTTTGGAGCTTTGTTTTCACATTCTTGAACAATGCGCTGATACTGACGACTTGAAACATGAACTACAACTATTACGATTTTAATGAACATCTATCTGATATAAAAGAATCATTGTCATTGATAGATGATCTGAAAGATCAGATTGACAAGAAAAAATCTTTGCAAAACGAACATTGGGCGGCAATCCAGGAAAAACTTCGAATTGACTGGACATTCGATTCCAATGCGATTGAGGGCAGTTCTCTTACAAAAGGCGAAACGCTGTTTTTTTTGAAAGAAGGACTGACCGTTGAGGGAAAACCCTTCAAAGATTTTCTCGATGCCAGAAATCATGCTGAAGCAATCGACTGGCTCTATGAAGTGATAACCGACAGCCGCCCTGTCTCTCAGGGGCTTATCAAAGAAATGAATGCCTTACTGCTGTCTGGTGTGAAATATACGACGGCGATGAATCAGAGCGGTCAGAAAATCCGAAAACCTGCAACCCCAGGAAAATACAAAATTCTGCCGAACCATGTCTTGCAGATGGATGCAAGTATCCATTTTTATACCGATCCGATACATGTAGCTGATGAAATGGAAGCCCTGTGCCGGTGGATCGACGACAATATGGCCAAAAAACATCCTCTCGTCATCGCTTCGATAGCTCATTACAATATGGTGAGAATTCATCCATTCGATGACGGCAATGGCCGGGGTGCAAGAATTCTGATGAATCTGATTCTGATAAAAAAAAGTTATCCGGTTGCAATCATTAAAAATACAGACCGTCGAAAATATCTGATAACACTGAATCAGGCGGATAAAGGCGATATTGAACCCTTTTTGAAACTTGTTTCCGACTCACTGATCGATACGGAAAGGATAATCATTGACGAGTTTCAATGATTGTCCAAATGAATAGGGGGGATGAACGGAGTCGGACCACGGCAGTGGTAAACTGCCCCCATATAATGATAACAACTTCTCCAGGGGTGACGATGCGCCTTTTTATCCTGATGTTCGTATTGGTTTACGGAAGCACCCACCTGTATTTTTTTCTCAAGGTGAAAGCCGCGTTTTCACCGTCTTTTCTTACATCTGCCATGCTGTCCGTTTTTCTGTTGCTGATGGTGATCGCACCTGTTTTCATCCGGTTTCTGGAAAACCACGAATTCGAGGTAACGGCAAGGATTGTGGCCTATATCGGCTATCTGTGGATGGGTTTTCTTTTTTTATGCTTTTCCGCATCGATAGCCATCGATATCTATCATGTCATGATTCGGGGAATGGGGTTTGTTATCAAACGGGATGTATTAGCCTTTCTGCCATCCCAGCGGACAGCACTGTTGTTATCTCTGGCGTGGGGGATCACAACCACCGCATATGGGTTTATCGAGGCATTGAATGTCCGCACCGAACGGGTTGTCATCGAGACGGCGAAGGTGCCGGCATCCGTCGGGAAAATCACCATCGCCCAGATTTCAGATGTGCATCTGGGGCTTATCATCCGCTCCGAGCGGCTGAAACGGATCATCGCCGAGATCGACAAAGCCTCGCCGGACATTCTGGTGTCCACCGGGGATCTGGTGGACGGGCAGATCAACCGGATGGTGGGAATCGCCGAACTGCTTCAAAATGTACATCCAAGGCTCGGTAAATTCGCTGTCATCGGCAATCATGAAGTGTATGCCGGACTGGATCAGGCGCTGGATTTTATTCAACGGGCCGGTTTCCGGATACTTCGAAACGAAATCGATACGGTCGGCGGGATCATACAAGTCGCCGGTGTCGATGATCCGGTGATCGAGCGCATCACCCATACAGGGGTTCCGTCGGAACAGGCGCTGCTGACCGGACACACAGCGGATGGTTTCACCCTGCTTCTCAAACATCGGCCGGTAATCGATCCGGAGAGCATCGGACGGTTTGACCTTCAACTGTCCGGCCATGTTCACAAAGGACAGATTTTTCCCTTCAATTTTCTGACCCGTCTGTCTTTTCCCATCGAAACAGGACTGACGGAATATCCACAGAACTCCCGGATTTACGTCAGCAGAGGCACCGGCACCTGGGGGCCGCCGATCCGGTTTCTGGCGCCGCCGGAAGTGACGATCATCGAACTCAGACATACCGATTCGGGCGGATGAGCTTCAGCGGTTTCCGAATGAGCATTTTCTTTGACATCCGCCCTGATTTTATCGTTATTGAGCAGTGGATTCCTGCCGTGAGTTTAGACTGGCTGGCAAACGCTCATGAAGGTTTCTGGCATCGCTGGAAATGGAACAGAACGCCGCTCAAATGTAACGGTAAATCGTGGTTCAATCCAGCTTATCAATGAAGGCATCAAAACCCGAGTTCGTCCAGACACGCCATGAAATCGTCTGAAAATTTATCCAGGAGAGATTGTTCCCGGCCGAATTCCGAAATGTCTTCGGCCTTGTTTTTGCCGGCGCCGTATTCCACATTCCAGCCCTTATCCTTCAATTTTTGAATCACGACATCCACCTGTTCACGGGTGACATCCCCACCGCCAAGATTGCCTTCTGCCAAAAAAAATTTCATGTAACGATCCTTTCTATAAAATTTGCAGCCGATATTATTGTTTGCCTCGGCCTTTCGACTTCCCCCCCCGCTGAGGGGAGGAAACGCCTATTTCCCCCCCTGATGAAAAACGCCACCAGAACGAATCATCTTTCCAGAAACCGCCGGTATTCCACCATCCGGGAAAACGCCTTGACCGCCCGCTCCGGGCTTTCGTAAAAAACCCCTTTGTACCGGCTGCCGTTGACGCTGTAAACGGTTTTGTCCTGACATTCCTTCAGGAGGCTGACGCCGAACACCGGTTTTTCACAGGTTTCCATCAGGCGGACAATCTGGGCAACATAGTCGGCCTCAAACTTCAGCAGCTCTTCGCCCATCATGGCCAGAAACTCCGGTGAATAGGTCGGATCAGCCAGGGATATGGATTCGGAGAGCCTGTTGGCCAGAATTCTTCTGCCCATAATGCCAAGATTGATCACCGCATCGCAGCCATCCCATTTCATCAGTATTTCCATGACCCGCATGGGGATGGTCATGTCGTTTTCCCCGACGATATCCACCGGATTCGAATGACTCCAGTAAGGCGGCAGAATCGAATTGATCTGATCGATCAATTCCTGTGAAAGTTCCGGAACCTCGATATGGTATTCCGAACACAGATCGGCCGTGACAACCCCCCATCCGCCGCCAAGGGTCATGATGGCAGCCCGGTTTCCCTTGGGAAGCGGCAGGGAAGAAAACGCCGCAGACAAGTCGAGAAGATCCATCGACCGCTCCACCTTGACGATACCGGCCTGCCGGCAAACTGCATCGAAAATACGGGAATCCGAACTCATCGCTCCGGTATGGCTGGCGGCGGCCTTGTTGCCGGCCAGGCTTCGGCCGCCTTTCATCAAGACGATCGGCTTTATTCGGCCCACACGACGACAACTTTCCAGAAACCGCCTGCCGTTTTTAACACTTTCCACATACAGCATGACCGTCTGGGTTGCAGCATCTTTTTCAAAAGCATCCACATAATCCTCTATGGTTACCATGGCCTCGTTTCCGGAACCGCAGAAAGCACGAATCCCGATGCCCTGCTGCTCGGCAAAGGCCAGTAACTGGGTGCCCATATTGCCGGACTGGGCAACCACGGCCGTCGATCCCGGCTCCGGCATCACATGGCTTCCGGTGCAGTACAGATGGATATGCGGGTTGCAGATGCCCATGGTATTGGGCCCGATCAGAACGATACCGTTCTGGGATGCTTTTTCAACGAGTGCATGCTCCAGGACTTTTCCGGCCGGACCCACCTCGGCAAAGCCGGAGGAAATCAGCAGCATATTGCTAATCCCCTTGGACTTGAACTGAGGGATCAAATCCATGACCCCGGCTGCGGGTACGGTCACGACGGCCAGATCGACTTTTTCGGGAATATCGAGAACGGAACGAAATACGGGGCGGTCGGCAATCGTTCCCCCTTTGGGATTGACCAGATAAATCTTACCATGATATCCCCTGCCAGCGGTGATGGTAAACAGCGTATGTCCCCATTTTCCGATTGAAGCTGAAGCCCCGACAAAGGCGATGGAATGCGGATGAAAAAGGGAACCGATGGCATTCGGATCGATGGCGGGTGGAAATTTCTGTACCTGGCTTTCGGGATTGAGTACCACCAGGGCATCCACGGCGCAGACACCGCCGGTTGCCGATATCAGCAGCGGGTTGATGTCAATTTCAGAAATTTCAGGATGCGCCAGAGCTATTTGAGACAGGCCCACCAACGTTTGAACAAGGGCGTTCTTATCGACGGCGGCTTCTCCCCTGAATGCATCCAGAATCCGCTGCGCCTTGATTTCACCGATCATTTCCCGTGCATCGGATTCGGTCAGCGGCGCGATTCGGAACGTCACGTCGGCAATCGCTTCGGTAAATATCCCCCCAAGCCCCAGCATGACAACCGGTCCGAACTGCTTGTCTCGAAACAGTCCGGCGACCAGCTCCCGTTTTCCCTGAATGAAAGGCTGAACGAGAAACCCTTCGAGTTCGGCCCCGGCTTCGGCCGCCATAACGGCTGCGGCATCCTGCACCGCCTGTGAAGAAGACAGGTTTACCCTTACCAGGCCTCGCTCGGTCTTGTGCATCAGGCCGGCGCCCAGGGCCTTGACGACAACGGGAAATCCCATGGCTTCGGAAATGGTGACAGCGTCATCGATATTCCCGGCGGTTTTTTCCGAAACCACGGGTACTCCGAATGATGATATCAGGCTTTTGGATTCATGTTCGTTCAGGGCTTGTCGGCCCAGTGACAGCGCTTTTTCAAGGATTTGCATATATCGCCTCCTGGTTGAATGTTTTTGAAACTATCAAAATTGACTTTTTCATTCATTCCCTCTTATCAGTGGGATAGGATCGGAGTGAGGGCCCAACATCTCAAGTTGTGACAGAAAAAGTATATAACCGAGACTTTGGGGCTTTGTCAATTTTTGAAGCGTAAATCGATTCGAAGACACTCAACGGATTGCATGATCGTTGCATTCATATTCTTCGGCATGGCTTGCTTTTTGAGTCAGATATGATTATAGTTCTTACCAGTTCCAAACCCGGAACGATTTTATTAACGCAAATGATAGCATTGATCATACCCATGAATATTCAAAACGAAACTATACCCAATCCCAAAGAGATTGAAAAAGAAATCGGCGAATTCCTGGCAAAGAAATTTGGGGGTTCGGTGAAAATGGTATCCCAGGAAATGCTGCCTCAGGAAAACCTCAATGATGCTTCCGGCAAGACTCCGAAAGCGGAGGCTACGTTTCATTTCGATATGAAACCGGAAGATCTCATTTCCTATCTGGATCAATACATCGTCAAGCAGGATCACGCCAAGGCGGTTTTGGCCACCAAAATCTGCACGCATTTCAACCGCATCAAACATGCAACGTCTGTTGCGGCTTCGGCCCACGACATGGTGGGCAGCATTAAAAACAATGTGTTGATGATCGGCCCGACCGGTGTGGGAAAGACCTATTTGATCAAGCTGATCGCCAAAAAAATCGGAGTTCCCTTTGTCAAGGGGGATGCTACCAAGTTCAGCGAAACCGGTTATGTCGGCGGAGATGTGGAAGATCTGATTCGGGATCTTGTCCGTGAAGCCGATGACAACATCGAGAAAGCGCAATACGGCATCATCTATATCGATGAAATCGATAAAATCGCCGGCAGTCGGAACATGATCGGTGCGGACGTATCCCGTACCGGTGTTCAGCGGGCGCTGTTAAAGCCCATGGAAGAAACCGACGTGGACCTGAAGGTGCCGCATGATCCCATTTCCATGCTTCAGGAAATCGAACGTTTCCGTAAAACCGGAAGCCGAGACAAACGATCCGTCAACACCAAAAATATTCTGTTCATCATGAGCGGGGCTTTCGGCGATCTGACGGAAATCATTCATCGGCGGATGACCCGGCAGAATATCGGTTTTGGTGCAACCGTCAAAACCCATCAGGACCGCCAGGATATTCTGGGCGAAGTCAAATCTGAAGATCTGATCGAATTCGGATTTGAATCAGAGTTTGTCGGACGCCTTCCGGTGCGGGCCATTTTTGAAAGACTGACGGAAGCGGACTTGTTCGAAATTCTCAAAAATCCCAACAATCCGGTCATCCTGGGCAAGAAACTTGATTTTGCTGCGTATGATATCGATATCAAATTTGATGATCCGGTACTGAAAGTCTTGGCGCAAAACGCATTCATGGAAAATACCGGCGCCAGAGGATTGGTTAGCGCCGTGGAAAAAGCCCTGCTGCTGTTTGAGCGCCATCTGCCGTCTACCGATGTCAAAAAATTTCCGGTTACATTATCCGTTCTGAAAACACCTGAGCAAGCACTCGCAAAACTCATCGACATCCAATCCATCAAAGAAGTTCTGGAAGAATTCGACAGACTGGCCAAAAGTGAACGCGCCTCCATCAAAGATTATTTACATGCAAACCGCAAGATTCTTTCAGAAAAGTACAATCTGACCCTGACCCCATCCAGAATGGACAACATCACCTCTTTTTATTCCAAAAACGTCATGGACGTGGGACAGATCATTCAGAAAGTTAAATCGTTTTATGACGAAATCAAAAAGATTGAACTCTCATTTTACAAGAAACACGATATCAATATCGTGCTGGAAGACAATGCCATCGATTTTATCATCGAACAACTGTCCAACCCCGCCGTCCATATTGCGGATTTTGAACGGCAGATTTCCATCGATTTCGAGCTGGGGCTCAAACTGGTCCGGGAAAAGACCGGCAAAAACAGGTTTTTCATTACCCGCAAAGCCCTGCTGGAACCCGAAGCCTTTATCAGCAATCTGATCAAAGACGAGCTTCGAAGCGTTTCGCTGAACCTCCCCAATCACCGAACTGAAACATCTCCCGACAAAAACGCCAACCCGAAAGACAATTCATGATCGGTATTTCCAAGCTCTACTGCGGTACGGTCGAGCCTTCCGACGCCCTGCGGTATCATCGCATGTCATCGAGCCTGCCGTCCCATCTGCTTCAGTTTTCAAGCGACAAGAAACCGGTGGTGGTCTGGAACATGACCCGTCAGTGCAATCTGCGCTGTGTTCACTGTTACGCCCATGCCAAAGATCATGCCGGAGCCGATGAACTCACTACCGCCGAAGGCAAAGCCCTGATCGACGATCTGGCGGCTTTCGGGTCCCCGGTCATCCTGTTTTCCGGCGGAGAACCCCTGGTCCGCACCGACCTTCCGGAACTGGCGGACTATGCGGTTCAAAAAGGCATGCGCGCTGTCATTTCCACCAATGGCACCCTGATCACCGCAGAAATCGCCAGAACCCTCAAATCCATTGGCCTGTCTTATGTCGGCATCAGCCTGGACGGCATGGAAGAGATCAATGATCGGTTCCGGGGCGTCAAAGGGGCATTTCAGTCGGCCCTAAGCGGCATCCGAAACTGTCAGGATGCCGGCATCAAGGTCGGCCTGCGTTTTACGATCAACAAATTCAATTCAGCGGAAATTCCCAGCATTTTCAACCTGCTGGAAACCATGAACATCCCCAGGGCCTGTTTTTATCATCTGGTGTATGCCGGACGGGGTTCCAAGCTGGTCGAGGAAGACTCCACCCGCGAAGAAACCCGGGTCATCGTGGATTTGATCATGGATGAAACCAAAAGGCTTCATGACCACGGGATGCCCAAGGAAATTCTGACGGTCGATAACCATGCCGACGGCCCCTATGTGTATCTGAGACTTCTCCGGGAAAATCCCGAAAGGGCAGCCGAAGTTCTGGAACTATTGAAGATGAATGAAGGCAACAGCTCCGGCCGGGGTATCGGCTGTGTCAGTTGGGACGGCCGGGTTCATGCCGACCAGTTCTGGCGCCATTACAGTTTCGGCAATGTCCGCGAGCGGCCGTTTTCCGAAATCTGGACCGATGTATCCAATCCCCTCATGATGCAGCTCAAAGACAAAAAACCCTATGTAACAGGACGTTGCGCCACCTGTCGGTGGCTGGATATCTGCGGCGGCAATTTCAGGGTCCGCGCCGAAGCCATTACCGGCGATATCTGGGCGCCCGATCCGGCGTGTTATCTGACAGATATCGAAATCAGAAAATAGAGGATATTATGCTGTTTCCCGAATACCGCCCCAGAAGACTGCGGCAGAATGAATCGTTTCGCCGGATGATCCGCGAAACCGTATTGAATACGAACGATTTCATCATGCCATTGTTTGCCGTCGAAGGCAAAGATGTCAAAAACCCGATCCCTTCCATGCCCGGGCAATTTCAGATGTCCGTTGACAACATTGTCAAGACTTGTCAGGAAATTCAGAAGCTGAATATCCCGGCGATCATGCTTTTCGGTGTTCCCGGCAAAAAAGATGCCCTGGCAACCAGTGCCTATGCCAAGGATGGGATTGTTCAGCAGGCTGTCAGAAACTTAAAAAACAAGGTGCCGGATCTGGCTGTCATCACCGATGTCTGCCTGTGTCAGTACACGGACCACGGTCATTGCGGGGTGGTTGAAAAAAATGTGGTGGATAATGATGCCTCCCTGGACCTTCTGGCTCGAACGGCGCTTTCTCATGCCAAGGCCGGTGCGGATATGGTGGCCCCGTCGGATATGATGGACGGCCGGGTGGGGGAAATCCGGGAAAGCCTGGATGAAAACGGATTCTCTCACGTGCCGATCATGTCGTATGCCGCCAAATACTGCTCTGGCTTTTACGGCCCATTCCGCCAGGCTGCGGATTCCGCACCCAAATTCGGAGACCGCAGAACCTATCAGATGGACCCGGCCAATGCCCAGGAAGCCATCCGGGAAGTGATGATGGATATCGAAGAAGGAGCGGACATCATCATGGTCAAACCCGCTCTGGCCTATCTGGATGTCATCTACCGGGTCCGGCAGGAATGCGATCTGCCGGTTGCCGCCTATAACGTCAGTGGAGAATACGCCATGATCAAGGCCGCCGAACAGCTCGGATGGCTGGATGGAACTCGGGTGATGATGGAATCCCTTACCGCCATCAAGCGGGCCGGAGCCGATATGATTCTGACGTATTTCGCCATGGATGCCGCCCGGGAGCTTCAGACCTGATGAAACACGGTCATGCCGAAAACAAGGGATCATCACTTCGCCTGGTTGCCTGGGAAATCACCCGCAACTGCAACCTGTCCTGCGTTCACTGCAGAGCCTCGGCCACCAACGGCCCCTATGAAGGCGAGCTGGAAACCGCCGCCTGTTTTCACCTGCTGGATCAAATCGCGGAGGTGGGCTCTGCCATTGTCATCCTGACCGGCGGAGAACCCCTGTTGCGATCCGACATTTTCGAAGTTGCCGCATATGGAACATCCAAGGGCCTGAAAATGGTCATGGCCCCGAATGGTACGCTCATCACCCCGGAAAACGCCGGAAAGATGGCGGCATCCGGCATCAAGCGGATCAGTATCAGCCTGGACGGCGCCACCCGAGAAAAACACGATTTGTTCAGAGGGGTGAGCGGTGCTTACGATGGTGCACTGCAGGGAATTGCCAATGCCAAAGCTGCAGGGATCGAATTTCAGATCAACACCACCATCACCCAGACCAATCTGGATGAAATCCCTAAAATTCAGGATCTGGCAATTGCGTTAGGAGCGGTGGCCCATCATATTTTTCTGCTGGTGCCCACGGGCCGCGGAAAATACATCGCCGATAAAGCCATCGACGCTGAAGAATATGAAGCCACGCTTAACTGGTTTTACGATCAGCGGGAGAAAACGCCGCTGCAACTCAAAGCCACCTGTGCCCCGCATTATTACCGGATACTTCGCCAGCGTGCCAAAAAAGACGGCAGGACCGTCTCCTTTCAAACCCACGGCCTCGATGCGGTCACCCGCGGGTGTCTGGGTGGAACGGGTTTTTGTTTCATATCGCATACCGGGATCGTTCAGCCCTGTGGTTTTCTCCAGCTCAATTGCGGAGATATCACCCAGACTTCTTTTGCCACGATATGGAACACTTCAGAAATCTTTCTTTCCTTGAGGAATTATGATAATTTGAAGGGAAAATGCGGAAAGTGCGAATATCGAAAAGTGTGCGGCGGGTGCCGGGCCAGAGCTTTTGAAGCGACCGGAGATTATCTGGCGGAAGAACCCCTCTGTCTGTATCAGCCGCAGCCCTCTTGAAGGAAAGGACAGCCCATGAAAATCAAATCCCTGATGATCACAAGTCCGGTCACCGTTACCGAAAATGCCTCGATTCAGCAGGCCATCGGATTGATGAAGGAAAAAGGATTCCGGCATCTTCCCATTGTTTCGAAGGGGATGAAGCTGAAGGGGTTTGTGACGCTGGCCGATCTCAAGCAGGGATTGATTCCCGCCATGGTCGGAGATCTTACCCTGTCGGACCTGATGATCACCGACCCCATAATTGTCGGTCCGGATGACGATCTGGAAACCGCGGCCCGGCTGATTTACGAACATAAAATCAGCGGTATGCCTGTTGTCGAAAATCAACAGCTCGTGGGGATCATCACGGAGTCGGACATTTTGCGCGCCTTCATCGACATGATGGGGATTCTGACCGGCGGCTCCCGACTGGAAGTGATGGTCGGGGATCAACCTGAAGCCTTCAATCAGGTTGTTGAACTCATCCGGAATCAAGGCGGCGAAATCATCAATATCGGCATGACCGCTCAGCAATCCAGCGACCGCGTGTACACATTCCGTTTGTCCACCCTTAAAACCACCACCATTGAAAAAGCGCTTGTCAATGCCGGGTTTCAAATCCTGAAAGACAAAGATTGATCCTGATCGATTGTTGTAAAATGTATATCCAGCCCTTCTGATTCCAACGAATTTGAAGGGCTTTTTTATGGAGAAGTGATATTTTGCCAATCATTATCACCCATATGATCTGAACTACAAGGGATAAACTTTCAACCGTGAAAGGGGGGGTATGATGATCTGTAATGACAATATTTTCGATGCGATGACGATCAAGCTGGACCCGGAGCTGCCGGAGTCGCCGGAGTTTGTGCCGGGCATCCGGCGGGCGCCGGATCGCGGTTTCCGCCTGACAAAGAATCAGACGCGGGTGGCGTTGAAAAATGCGCTCCGGTACATTCCGCAGGCCCATCATGCGGTTCTGGCTCCGGAATTTTTAAACGAGCTGATGACCCGGGGGCGGATTTACGGCTACCGCTTCCGCCCGCCCGGAGCCATTCGGGCAAAGTCTGTGGATGCCTACACAGGGCGGTGTGTGGCCGGCAAGGCTTTTCAGGTGATGATAGACAACAACCTGGATTTTGATCTGGCGCTCTATCCATATGAACTGGTCACCTACGGGGAAACCGGGAGCGTATGCCAGAACTGGATGCAGTACCGGCTCATCAAAAAATACCTGGAGGTTCTCACCGAAGACCAGACTCTGGTCATGGCCTCGGGTCATCCGCTGGGACTCTTCCGTTCCCAGCCCGACAACCCGCGGGTGATTATCACCAACGGCCTGATGGTGGGGGTGTACGACAACGAAGATGACTGGGATGTGGCGGTGCAGATGGGAACATCCAGTTATGGTCAGATGACGGCCGGCGGATGGATGTACATCGGCCCGCAGGGCATTGTGCATGGCACCTACAACACGCTGTTGAACGCAGGTCGCCTGAAATGCCGGGTGTGCGGCGATGGGGATTTGAAAGGCATTCTGTTTGTTTCATCCGGTCTTGGCGGCATGAGTGGCGCACAGCCCAAGGCAGCCGAGATCGCCGGTGCTGTTTCAATCGTGGCAGAGGTCGATGCTTCCCGAATCAAAACCCGGTGCGATCAGGGCTGGGTTCAAAAAACATCGTCCGATCTCAAGGAAGTTTTTGATTGGGCGCTGGCAGCCAGAAAATCGAAAATACCGCTTTCCATCGGCTTTCACGGAAATGTGGTGGATCTGCTGGAATATGCCGTGGCGGAAAACATTCAGATCGATCTCCTGTCCGACCAGACGTCCTGTCACGTCGCCCACAGCGGCGGGTACTGCCCACAGGGGCTGACGTTCGCGGAGCGGACTGCCCTTCTGGCAAGCGACCGGAAAAAATTCTGTGCGCTGGTGGACAAAAGTCTTCACCGCCATTATGAACTGATCAAGATTCTGACTGAGCGCGGCGTCTATTTCTTCGACTACGGCAATGCATTCATGAAGGCGGTTTTCGATGCCGGGGTCACGGAAATTGCCCGTAACAAAACAGACACCAAGGATGGGTTTATTTTTCCCTCGTATTTCGAGGATGTCATGGGGCCGATTTTTGACTATGGATACGGTCCGTTTCGCTGGGTGTGCCTGAGCGGCAAACCGGAGGATCTGGTCAAGACCGACCGGGCGGCCATGGCCTGCATCGACCCGGAGCGTCGAAGCGAGGATCGCGACAATTACAACTGGATTCGGGATGCCCGGAAGAATCAATTGGTGGTGGGAACCCAGGCCAGAATTCTCTATCAGGATGCCAGGGGACGGGTAGATATCGCCCTATCTTTTAACCGGATGGTGCGAAGCGGCGAAGTCGGTCCCATCATGATCGGCCGCGATCATCATGATCCGGGCGGTACGGATTCGCCGTTTCGGGAGACTGCCAATATCCGGGACGGCAGCAATGTCACGGCAGACATGGCCACCCACTGCTTTGCCGGCAACTGCGCCCGAGGCATGTCGCTGGTGGCTCTGCATAACGGCGGCGGTACGGGTATCGGCAAGGCGATCAACGGCGGGTTCGGGCTGGTTCTCGACGGAAGCCTTCGTGTGGATGAGACGATCCGGTCAGCACTTTCCTGGGATGTGATGGGCGGGGTGGCCCGAAGGAACTGGGCCCGCAATCCCAATGCCATGTCGGTTGCCGTGGAATATAATCTGAACAATCCGACCGGCGATCATATCACGATTCCCTATATGGCGGATGAGGCGCTGATTGAGTCGATTTTGGAAGATAAATTCAAGGATGAAGGGGGGCCGTTGGTTTGATTCCTTATGGAGAGCTTCTACCATGCCTGGAAAGTTGATCGAATGCGTTCCCAATTTCAGTGAAGGCCGAAGGCAGGAGGTGATTGACGCCATTGTCGGATGCTTTCGGAACAGAAATGGGTGTTATCTTTTTGATCACCGTGCGGATAAGAACCATAACCGCCTGGTTGTCAGTCTGGTCGGAGAGCCCGAGTCGATACAGGATGCCCTGATCGATGCCGCTAAGGTGGCTGTCCGCCACATCGATATGGAAAAGCATCAGGGCGGTCATCCACGAATCGGGGCCGTGGATGTAATTCCGTTTACACCGGTCAAAGCCATCACCATGGCCGAATGTGTAGACTTGGCCCATACTTTCGGCAACCGCTTTCATGCGGCAACCGGAGTTCCTGTGTATTATTATGAAGAGGCGGCCCGGAATCCGGATCGAAAAAATCTGGAAGTTATTCGAAAAGGTCAGTATGAGGTTCTGAAGACCGAGATCGGCCGGCCGGAACGGCATCCGGATGTCGGTCAACCAGCACTTCATGCCAGCGCCGGGGCCACGGTCATCGGGGCCCGTCCGTTTCTGGTGGCGTTCAACGTCAACCTGAACACCCGTGATCTGCAGATAGCAAAGACTATTGCTCATGCCGTTCGGGCATCCGGGGGCGGTTTCAGCCATGTGAAGGCTATTGGACTGGCGCTTGCCGACCGTGGCATGGTTCAGGTCAGTCTGAACATTGTGGATCATGAGAAAAATCCACTCTACCGGGTTCAGGAGTTTGTCCGCATGGAAGCACGGCGCTGGGGTGTGGAGATCGTTGAAACCGAGGTATACGGCATGGTGCCTGCGGCGGCTTTGCTTGGCAGCACCGAGTACTACATGCAGATTGCCGGCTTCGATGCCCGACAGGTGGTTGAATTGCGCCTCCTAGAGATGATGGAGGAAGGCGGTGACGCGTAAACTTATCCGAAACGGGCGGTTTTTTACGCCGATAGACGAGGGATCACCTCTGGCCGGTGACCGGCAGGGGCGGGTGGCAAGCTGGCTCAATGGCGCCATGGTGGTTTGTGATGGGGTGATCGAACGCATCGGAACCGAGTCCGAGATCATGTCGGACATGAATTCCAGCCGATTCGACGAGGTTGTTGACTGCGGTGGGAACTGCGTCATTCCCGGTTTTGTCGATTCCCATACCCACATGTGTTTTTCTGGCAGACGTGAAGCGGAATTCGGGCTTCGTCTGAAGGGCGCATCGTATCTGGATATTCTAAAAGCTGGCGGCGGCATCCTTTCGTCGGTTCAAGGGGTTCGGAAAATTTCTGCGGAACAACTGATGCAAGCCACCTTTGTTATGGCTGTTTCGGCTTTCCGGCTCGGTACCACGACCCTGGAGATCAAGAGCGGTTATGGTCTGAATATCGAAACAGAACTGAAAATGCTTTCGGCCATTGATGGGGTCCGGCGACAAACGTCGCAGGATATTGTGGCCACGTTCATGGGCGCACACGCCGTGCCGGAAGAATTCCGTAATTCTGCCGATGATTATGTGAAACTGATCATCCATGACATGATTCCAGCCGTTGTCGGCCAGGGCATTGCCCGGTACTGCGATGTCTTCTGTGAGCAGGGCGTGTTTTCAATTTCCCAGAGCCGCAGGATTTTGACGGCCGCCCAAGAAGCGGGGCTGGGGCTTAAAATTCATGCCGATGAAGTTCACGATCTGGGTGGGGCAGCGCTTGCCGCCGAAATGCGGGCCGTTTCCGCCGAGCATCTCCTGGCTGCCGGAGACAGCGGCATCGCTTCTCTGGCAACGGCTGGGACCATTGCCGTTCTCTTGCCCGGAACCGCCTACAGTCTGCAAAAACCCTATGCCAGGGCTCGGTATATGATTGCGGCCGGAGTACCTGTGGCCATTGCCACAGACTGCAATCCGGGGTCGAGTTTTACCGAATCCATGCCCTTTATTTTCGGACTTTCTGTGATGAACATGGGGATGACGCCGGAAGAAGCCTTGACAGCGGCCACCTTGAATGCGGCATATGCTATCGGAATGGCGGATCGGGTAGGGAGTTTCGACAAGGGCAAACAGGCGGATTTTCTGATTCTGGACGGAGAATCCCCGGCCATTCTGGCTTATCATGCCGGTGTTTCACCGGTGATTGCGATTTACAAGAAAGGGAAAGCGCTTGAAATTGGCTGATTTAACCATAACTGATTTTGTCCGTGAACTGGCATCGGTTTCGCCTGCGCCCGGCGGCGGCAGCGTGGCGGCCCTCTGTGCCGGACTGAGCGCGGCTCTTTGTTCCATGGTGGCCAGATTGACTCGCGGCAAGGAAAAATATCGTGCCGACTGGCAGGCTATGGATAATCTGATTCATCAGGCTGACCCTCTGATGGAGCGGTTCGTTGAGTTGATGGATGCAGATACCAGTGCCTATCGTCTGGTCGTGGATGCCCTGCGCTTGCCCAGGGAAACTGCCGAAGAACAGATGGTGCGAAAGAATGCGATTGAATCGGCAAGCCGAAAGGCAGCAGAAGTTCCCATGGAAACTTTAAAATATACCCTGAGACTGGCCGGTTTTGTAAAAGAGGCCGTAGCAAAAGGAAATGTCAACTGCATTACCGATGCCGGTACAGCCGCACTTCTTGTTCGAACGGCAGCCTATGCGGCCGCCTATAATGTGCGTATCAATCTGAGCGGGATCACCGACACTGTTTTTCTGGAAAACTGTCGATCTGAAGTTCGCCGGATTATTTTTTGCATTGATGATGTTATCGATGCGGTCGAGCAGCATGTGGATTCACTATTGAAAATGGCGGAAGGCTGAAGCCAAAAGGTGTTGAAAATGCATCCCATCTTAATTGACCGGGGTAAATTGACCATCGATGACGTGGTGGCTGTTTCCCGCGAAAAAGCGCCGGTCGGTGTTTCCCCGGAAGGTTATGGTCGGGTGGAAAAAGCAACCCGCCTGGTGGCCCGGTGGGTCCGGGAAGAAAAAGTGATCTACGGTATTACCACGGGCTTTGGGGCGATGTGTGACGTTACGATATCGGCGGCGGATTCCCGTGTCCTTCAGAGAAAAATTCTCATGAGTCATGCCGCAGGTGTCGGCGATCCGTTGCCCGAAGATGTGGTCCGGGCGATCATCGCTATCCGGCTCCATGACCTGTTTATGGGGTATTCTGCCTGCACCAACCAGACACTCAACCATCTCGTGACTTTTCTAAATCGTGGGGTCACCCCGGTGATTCCGGCAAAAGGCTCTGTGGGCGCCAGCGGTGATCTGGCGCCGACCGCTCATCTCGGACTGGTTCTGATCGGAATGGGAGAAGCGTTTTATCGGGGAAAACGCATGAGCGGGGGGCAGGTACTGGAAAAGATCGGTCTGACGCCGCTGGTTCTCGAAGCGGGTGAAGGGTTGGCCCTGATCAACGGCACTCAGGTCATGACCGGCATTGCGGCCCTGGTAGTCCATGATGCCGTCCGACTGGCCAAACTGGCCGATGTGGCCTGCGCCATGAGCCTCGAGGTACTCATGGGCAGCAGTTCCGAATTCGACCCCCGGATTCATCAGGTCAGGCCCCACCCCGGACAGATTGCCTCGGCGGAGAACATTCTGCGATTGACCGAGAACAGCCGGATCATTCTTTCCCATCAAGGATGCGCCCGGGTGCAGGATGCCTATACCCTGAGATGTTCTCCCCAGATTCACGGGGCCAGCAAGGATGCTGTGATTCACGCCGGAAAAGTCGTTACGATCGAAATCAACGCCACCACGACCAACCCCCTGATTTTTACGGATACCGAAGAGATTCGGCTGGGGGGCAATTTTCATGGACAACCCATTGCCATGGCGGCCGATTATCTGTCCATGGGCATTGCGGAACTGGGAAATGTCTCTGAAAGGCGGATCGAGCGACTCGTCAACCCGCAGTTAAGCGAACTGCCGGCTTTTCTGGTCAAGAATGGCGGGTTGAATTCCGGTTTCATGATCGCTCAGTACGTGGCGGCGGCCCTGGTATCGGAAAACAAGGTGCTGGCGCATCCTGCCTGCGTCGATTCGATTCCGACATCCGCCAACAAGGAAGATCACGTTTCCATGGGAACCATCGCCATCCGCCAGTGCCGGGAGATTCTCGACAACGTGGAACATGTTCTGGCCGTGGAAATGCTGTGTGCGGCTCAGGCTTACGATCTGCTGACCGAAAGGATTCATCTGGCGGCAGGGGAGGGGACCCGTGTCGCGTATCGGGTGATCCGTGAAAAAATCCCGTATCTGGATCAAGACCGGGTGCTGGCCACAGATATTGCCGCCATGGTATCCCTGATCCGGTCCGGAATTTTGCTGACCGAAATCGAAAATGCCGTCGGCAGCCTCAATCTGACAGCGCCCCACTCTGAATTTCCCTGACAGGAAGCGTTAATGAAGGTCGTATTTGTCGAAATCGAACGCTGCATTGCGTGCCTCAGTTGCGAGCGGGTCTGTTTATTTCATCAGGCCGAAATCCACCAGGGTCATGCAGCCAATATCTTTGTTCATGTGGACATGGATCATCGGCGCATTTTTACGGCCACATGCCGTCAGTGTGAAGTGGCCATGTGCATGAAAGTATGTCCGTCCGGAGCCCTCAGTCGGGATCCCCGGACCCATGCCGTCGTGGTTGATAAAAACCGCTGTATCGGCTGCGGATTGTGTGTGACGGCCTGTCCCTTCGGCAGTGTTCAGCTTGACGGCATACAGCGAGTGGCTGCTAAATGCGACCTGTGCGGTGGAGACCCACGGTGTGTACAGGTGTGCATGGCAAAAGCCCTTCACTTCGGCAGTATCAACGAACTGGCGGAACTGAAACGGAAGCGGACGGATTTAAAGCTGTGCATCAGAGCGATGCACTGGCAAAAGGATGCTGATCATGAGGGAGAAGACGGTAATTGAAAACGGCCGGGTTAGAACCCTGTGCCGGATGTGCGACACCCGCTGCAGCATCGATGTCCATGTCCGGGCCGGCATCCTGACGGACATTACCCCGGCCGATGGAAACCCCGTGAACCAGGGGCGGATGTGTCCGCGCGGCAATGCCGCACTCGATGTGTTTTATCACTCCGATCGGATTTTAAAGCCATTGAAGCGGCAGCCAAACGGTGATTTCATTGAAATATCCAGGGATCAGGCCCTGGATGAAATCGCTGAAAAACTTCAGAAAATAAAGGATGATTTCGGCGCCCGAGCCGTCGGGGTCTGGAAGGGTGAGGCGGTTGGTTTTCTGCAGCAGGAGGAATACGTCCGTCGCTTTGCGCACGCCTTTGGCACGCCGAATTATTTTTCCAATGATTCAGCCTGTTTCAACAGCCGTTTTCTGGGACACTATCTGGTTGCCGGGTTCTGGAATCCTTTTCCGGACTATTCCAGGGCAGGTCTGATTTTTCTCTTCGGCACCAATCCGCCGGTCTGCCATCCGCCGTTCATGTCGGAATTTGCGGATGCCAAAGCCAGAGGGGCCAATCTGGTGGTGGTGGACCCGCGTCTGAATCCCATTGCCTGCTATGCCGACATTTTCGCTCAGCCCATTCCGGGAACCGACGGCGCCCTGGCCTGGGGGCTCATTCACCAGTTGATCCAAACGGGCAGTTATGATCAGCCGTTTGTCGAGCGCTACTGTATCGGCATGGAAGAAATCGCGGCGTATGCCCGGAAGTTCACCCCGCAGGTGGTGGAAGCACAGACCGGCGTCTATGCGGATGTGGTTGTTCAGATGGCCGAACTGATCCGGAAAAACCAGCCGTGGATCAGCTTTTATGTCGGAGCCGGTCTGGAACATCATGAAAACGGCGTGAATAATATTCGCGCGCTGGCCATCCTGGCCTGTCTCTGCGGGGCGCTCGACATCGAGTGTGGGTTCGGTTGGCCCGAAACCCTCAATCGCAACGATCTGACCCTTTACAGGGAACTGCCGCTCGACAAAGAAAAACCCATCGGTGCGGACTTATACCCGGTGCTTTACCATATCCGGAAGGAATGCCATTCCATGACGGCCATGGATTATATGCTTGGCAAGGGGGAATATCCGCTGAAAGGGCTTGTGGTTACCGGCGCCAATCCTGCGGTGACCAATCCCAATATCCGGAAAGTCGAGAAGGCGCTGTCAAACCTGGATATTCTCGTGGTCAACGATCTGTTCATGACCCGAACCGCCCGGCTGGCCCACTACATTCTGCCGGCAGCTTCCTATCTGGAACGCTCCGAGGTGCATATCAACCACAAGCACCAGCGCGTTTTCCTGACGACCAAGGTCGCTGAAATTCCAGGTGTTTGCGATGAGTACCGACTCTGGAAAGATCTGGCCTGGCGGTTGGGATTCGGGGAGACATACTTTAAATGGGAAAATGAAACCGAGGTGAACCGCTATATTCTGGAGCCGTCCGGGATCAGCCTGGAAGCGCTTCAGGCACGTCCTGAAGGCATTCAATACAAACCGTTGTGTTACCGGAAATATCAGTTTCAGCCTTTGCCCACCCCATCCGGCAAGGTCGAATTTACCTCATCCTATCTAAAAAACCTGGGGTTACCCGCGATTCCCGAGTATGTGCCACCCTACCATCTGCGTCATACAAACAAGGATTTTCCGCTGCTGCTGACAACCGGCGCCCGCATGACGCTTTTTTACCATTCCCGCCATCAGAATATCGAACGGTTCCGGCAAGTGCATCCGCAGGCAGTGGCCGAAATTCATCCGGATGATGCCGCGCAACTGGGGATTGTGGACAAACAGCAGGTGCGGATTGTATCGGAAATCGGTTCCTTAGTAATCCAGGCCAAAATTGTCCACAAGTCGGAATTGCGGCGTGGGATCATCGAAGTCTATCACGGATGGGAAGACTGGCGCATTAATTTTGTCACCTTTGACCACATCACGGACCCCATCAGCGGATTTCCCCTGCTGAAAGCCGTGCCGGTGCGGGTTGAAAAACCCTAACCGGCAGGCAATATTATTGGTTTTACTGAACGGATGATTCCCATTCCTTTGTCTCGAACCAATAGTGCTTTCTTTCTTTCAGCCAGCCTTCGGATGTAACGACCGTAATCCAGTTGTTGAAATAATTGATGGAATCGTAGTCGCCTTTTCGAACCGCAAAGGCGATCGGTTCTTTGGTGAATGTTCCTTCGATGGGGATGAAAAGGGTTTCCGGATATTTCAGGGCCTGAAACGCCGGAGTCGGGGCAGAGCCTACCATGGCATGGGCTTTGCCGTTAATGACTTCCTGATATGCCTGGGATTCGTCGTCGAAAAGGGTCAGTTTGGCTTTGGGCATGAATTTTTTGACCGTGGGAACAGAGGAAGACCCCAATCTTGCGGTAATCGTGACTTCCGGTTTGTTGAAATCCTCCAGGCTTTTGAATCCGGCCGCCAGTTGTTTATGAGCGACGATCGCCTGCCCGGTGAAATCATAGGGAATGCTGAAATTGACTTTCTGGTTTCGGGCAGGCTGGACAGACATACCGCCGATAATGACATCGAATTTTCCTGTCAACAGGGCCGGGATGATGCCGTCCCATTTGGTGGGAACAAATTCGACCTTGACCCCGAGATCTGCCGCGAATCGTTTGGCCACATCGATTTCAAAGCCCACAAGCTGCCCGCTTTTATCGTTCATGGCCCAGGGAACGAACGTGGACATACCGACTTTGAGTACACCGCGTTTCATGACCTGATCGATGGTACTCTCGGCAACGAGCTTGTTCTGCAGATCTCCGGCAAATGCCGGGGCCGCAAGACAGGCGATCAGAAAAACCATAATAACGGGTTTCAACAACTGGGTTACGATTTTCATAATACCTCCTTTTTGGGTTAGAACTTCATTGATCAGACCGAACTCCTTCTCATAAAAATTTCCAGACGCTCGACCGCCAGGGACAGGCTGAGAGTCAGCACCAGATACAACACCGTGATGGTGATCCAGCATTCAAACGTCAGGTAGGTGGCCGCCATCAGTTCCATCCCCTGGAAACAGAGCTCCGGAATGGAGATCACTGAAACAATGGCGGAATCCTTGATGGTAGAGATGAACTGTCCGGCCAGAGGGGGCAGGATTCTTTGAATCGCCTGGGGCAGGATGACATGCTGCATTTTCTGCCGCCACGACAACCCCAGCGCATAAGCGGCTTCAAACTGGCCTTTCTCGATGGACTGGATGCCGGCCCGGATGATTTCCGTGATATAGGCTGCTTCAAAAATCGCCACAGTCATCGTGGCTGAAATGAAAGCGGAAAAAAATCGCGGGGGTGCGAAAAAAAACGTCAGCAGGCTCTGAGTGGTTTCCGAGGCATTCCTGGCAAAATCATCCACACCCAGAACCGGCATGATCTGATCACTGACAAAGAAATAAAAAATGAAGATCAGCACCAGGGGAGGGGTGTTTCGAATCAGCTCCACGAATGTTCGGCCCAGGAGCCGCTTGAACAAACTGCTGCTGACTCGGAAAAAACCGGCAATCGTTCCAATGATGGTAGCGATCAGGGTGGCCCAGATACTCAGGCGGATGGTTGTCAATAAGCCCTGCATCAGAAGATTCGCCGTCCAGTTGCCGGTCGCCGTATCCAGGCGGAACAGGTATTGGGGAATGGCGCCCCAGTTCCATTTGTACTGCAATCCGATGTTGATGCGGTAGCCGATGTAGCCAAGAAGAGCTGATATCAGCAGGGCGATGACGGCATCCAGTGGTGTCAGTTTGGGCTTTTTCCGCAAAATTACGGTTCCTTTGTCAAGACAGAATCTGGCTGAGAAATATCCGAGTCCGTTCCTCCCGGGGTTGATAAAAAAAATGCTCGGCAGTACCCACTTCAACGATTTTCCCATTCTCCATGAAGATGACTTGGTCGCTGACTTCACGGGCAAACCCCATTTCATGTGTAACAACGACCATTGTCATGCCCTCTCGGGCCAGGGTTTTCATCACCTCCAGCACTTCACCGATCATTTCCGGGTCCAGGGCGCTGGTGGCTTCATCAAATAGCATGACTTTGGGCATCATGGCAAGCGCTCGCGCAATGGCCACCCGCTGCTGCTGGCCGCCGCTCAGTTGCGCCGGAAAGGCGTCGGCCTTTTCCGTGATATTGACCTTCCGCAGCAGATCCATAGTCATTTCGGTGGCTTCGGCTTTGGTTTTTTTTCGGACGAGCTGTTGCGCAAGATTGATGTTGTCCCGGACGGTCATGTGTGGAAAGAGATTGAACTGCTGAAAGACCATACCGACTTCTTTGCGGATTTCAAGCCGGTTTTTCTTGTTGTCATCCAGCGCAATGCCGTCCACGATGATGGACCCGCTGTCAATCTCTTCAAGACCGTTCAAACAGCGCAAAAACGTGGATTTGCCTGATCCCGAAGGCCCAATGACTACCACGACTTCACTGCGTCGGATAGTGGTTGAAAAATCGTTCAGGGCCGTAACGCCGTTGGGGAATGTCTTGCTGATCCGGTCCACGGCGATGATGGCCGAGGAACTGTGGGCGCCGAACTGTTTTTCCTGCATGAATACTTCCCTCCTTCAGAGCCCTAAGCCCGGACCCTGAGATGACTTTCCAGGAAATTGACCAGAACAGACAGCGTCAGGGTAACGGCCAGGTAAATGGCGGCAACGGTAAACCAGAGTTCAAAGGTCAGAAATGTTTCAGCGATAATGACCCGCCCCTGCATGGTCAGATCATAAACCGCGATAATGCTGACCAGGGCCGAGTCCTTGATCAGGGATATCCCCTGGCTGGTCAAGGGGGGGAGAATGCGGCGGATGGCCTGCGGCAGAATGATGCAGCGGTAAGTATCGACCCTGCCGAGACCCAGGCTGTACGCGGCTTCCCATTGGCCTTTATGGATGGAGACAATTCCTGCCCGAAAGATTTCGGAGGCATAGGCTCCTTCAAAGAGGCTGAGAGCCAGCACGGCGGAAAAAAAGCGTTCAATGCCCAGCACCGGACTCAGAACAAAATAGATAAAAAAAAGCTGAACCACCAGCGGGGTATTGCGGATCAGTTCCAGATAGCCACGGGCCAGAACACGGGCCATGATCGAGTCGGACAGGCGAAACAGAGCAGCCGTCAGTCCGAAGGCAAATGACAGCACCAGACTGATGCCGGAAACCTGAAAAGTGACCATCAGTCCCTGAATAAGGGGCCCTGCGGTAAATTGCCCGTCTTCAAAGGTGAAGATATAGCGGGGAATGCGATACCATTGCCAGTTGTAACCGATACTTTCGGTTCCGGCGTTCAGAACCCAGCATACGGCCAGCATGACGCCTAAGTATTTCAAGATAGCAATGATCGGGGAACGGTTGTGGAAGAGGGGTATTTTTTTCTTTGCTTTCAGGAACAGGCCAGTCATGTAACAGCATCCAATTTCAGTTGCCTGTCTGCAAAAAAAAGGCAACGGTCGTCAAGGCGATCTTATGTTGTATATACATTGTTTTGAGCCAAAAATAAATTGATGGGTGAATTTTGTCAAGAAAAAAAACAGGTTAGGCGTGACCCAATACAGGCGCCATTTTATCTTTTCTGCCAGATCATGTTTTGCAATCCATTATTGAATCTATGCTCAGTCCATCAATAGCCAAAATGATCAGCGATGCCTTTTTTTCTGTATTAACGAATCAACTGCATCAAAATCTTTGTTGTTTTCAACCCATTCGTTTACTGATTTGAAACGAGAATTTACGAACATACCCAATGCCGTCTTTTGCAGGGTGGTGTATTCATCGCTATGTGGTTTATTATCGGGGAGCGGG
>CAJBLH010000038.1 GCA_903953895.1 uncultured Desulfobacteraceae bacterium
ATTGAATATATATATATATAGAGAGAGAGAGAGAGATTGAAAGCGCCAAACATCATCAATGGTGTGAAGCGGGTTTTTTCCTGCCGAGTAGTTTCTTTTTACCAGCGATTCATCCCTTGCGCAACCCGTAATGTGGTATTTCTGCTTGGGTACTTTCCTGCCAAACTGATTGTTACATCGTTTGAACTTCTTTTACTTCCCGAAGCACCCACCATCCAACAAATTCCCGATTGAAAGGATGTAGAAAGGATCGATCATGACCATCGCAGAACCTGCTTACCAGTCAACACGAACCCTTAACCGGGTTGTCTGCTCGCTGGCGCTGCTCCTGATTATTTATGCCTCTGTATTTTCCTGGCAGTTCTGGGATGAAGATAAAACAGCTCAACTACACAATTTGCAGCACATCGCGGTGCTGGGAGAAGAAGCCATTGACACCTACTTTACCCAACTAGAAAACAGTATGCATGTGTTGATTTGTGATATCATTGGAATGGATGACCGGATCGACATCAATCATGCTTTTAGTCTGGTTAAGAAATTCAAGGAAAGCCGCACGGAATTGGATAATATCACATTCATTCGGGCTGACGGCCAAATACTGTTTACAGCAAAAGATCCGCCCAGCCCGACGCTGCCGACGCTTGCACAGGAGCCGTCGTTTTTAAAATTTCTCAGTGAACAGCAACAATGCCGGTCCCTCTGTATCGGTCAACCGCTTGTAAGTTTTGACAGCAATGAATGGATCATTCCGATTCAATACTCGATCAACGATAAAGAAGGCAAGCCGATATATGTTATCAGCGCCAGCTTGCCTACCGGAATGTTGCAAAATTACTGGAAGCATGCCCCGTTTACAAAGAAAGTGGCACTCGGCCTCATTCGCGACGACGGTTTTTTGGTCAGTCGTCACCCCATACCCGACAAACTGGAAATGCATAAAATTTATGGAATACCAAGGACGGGTGCCCTCATTACCTACCTGCGACAACAGAACTTTCCGGTCCAAGCCTATGTGGAAGGTACCACCGACCTTGGAGGACCTAACAATTTAGTTTCTTTTCACCGACTGGAACATTTCCCGATTACTTTGTTTATCGCCATGCCCATATCGGAAATTCGTGCAGACTGGTGGAAAAATGTCAAGATTCCGTACATTTTAACAGCGGCTCTGCTGATTGGAGGGTTTTTTATCTACCGACTGACTTTACGGCAAGAGCGAAACAGAGAAATTGAAAGGTGGAATGCAAGCCAGGCACAGAAAGATTTAAACACTTTTTTAGACGGCGTCATCGAAAACAGCCCTATCTCCATGTGGATATCCGATGACAAGGGAACCCTTATTCGCGCCAACCAGGTTCTGCGTGACCGACTCCGCGTCAGCAACGATGAAGTGATTGGCAAATACAACATTTTTCGTGACGAACAGTTTGAAGATCAGGGCATGATGCCTCTGATACGAGAGGTATTTGAAAAAGGCAACACGGTCCGGTTTACGGCAGAATATGATACATCCCTGATTCAGGATATCGCATTGAAGTATTCAACACATGCTACGATCGATGTGACGATATCCGCAGTCCTAGACTCGGAGGGCAATGTAGTCAATACGATCTTTCAATACCTGAATATCAGCGCTCAAAAACAGGCTGAGGCTGAACTGGCTGATAGCAAAGCCTTCAATCTCGCAATCCTCAACGCTGTACCTGTCGAAATTGCCGTTTTGGACGCTGAAGGGATAATCATATCGGTCAACGAAGCCTGGCGACGCTTTGCGTTGGAGAACGCTTTGGAGCCCGGCAAACCTGTATCGAATACGGAAGTTGGAGACAATTACCTGATGGTTTGCCGAAGGGCTGCTAACAGTGGTACAGCGCATAGCCAGGTCGCTCGGAAGGCAGAAGAAGGCATCAAGGCAGTAATAGATGGCAGGCTGACCAGTTTCAATATGGAATACCCATGTCATTCCTTGCTTCAAAAAAAATGGTTCAGCATGCAAGTCACCCAGATTGGCAGCGGCGCGGTGGTTACTCACAGTGATATTACAGCGCCAATGCTGGCTGAGGACAAACTGCGGAAACTGTCACGAGCCGTCCAACAGAATCCAGTAACAATCATGATAACTGATCTCCAAGGAAAGATTGAATTTGTAAACCCAGTATTTACCAAACTTACCGGTTATACTACTGAAGAAGCTATCGGTCTGAATCCTAAGATACTTACATCCGGCCAAACGCCACCGGAAACTTATGCGGAATTGTGGTCAACCATCACTGTCGGTAAAATGTGGGAAGGGGAGTTTCACAACAAGAGTAAAGATGGCCGTTTGTTTTGGGAACACGCCGTGATTTCTCCACTTCTCGATGAAAATGGAACTGCAACGCACTACCTCGCTGTCAAGGAAGACATAACGGAAAAGAAAAGTATAATGGAACAGCTCTCTATCGCTAAAGAGCAGGCAGATGCCGCCAACCGAGCCAAGAGCGATTTTCTGGCCAACATGAGTCATGAAATCCGAACGCCCATGAACGGCATCATCGGTATGACCGGGCTGCTTCTGGATACCAACCTGGACCACGAGCAGCGACACTATGCCGACATCGTGCGCAGCAGCGGG
>CAJBLH010000039.1 GCA_903953895.1 uncultured Desulfobacteraceae bacterium
AGGCATATTTGGCATGCCAGAAATTCTATGAACTCAGCTTGTAAGCTTGACTTAACCAATTTTCACGAGGATTTTCTCGAAATGCTACTGGATGTAGTCTGCTATGCAGCCTGAGCTCCCTCAATTTGTACAAAGTCGAGTAATAAAAAATATCTTCGGGTATAAGACCGTCTGGCGTGTTATTGTCTGAACCAATGTTCAACTTCAGAAGACCAGCAAGGGTTCTGAGGAAATCTGTAGTGAAGTTCGAACTTCGGGAAATTCGCCGTTTCTTTGTTCTCATTGTGGAAAAGGTTAGGCTTCCATCTTCATCATAGAGATAGAGCGGAAATAGGTTGTTCTGCTCTGTAGTCTTGGTGCTGATCATACACATCTCTGCCATGTTCTGTGTGCAAAGGGCATGATGGAAGTTTTCACCCGCTAATTGGCGTGGCAATAACAACGCCAGGTTCTTTCCTGCCAGCATGTGACGCATCACCTTGGCCTTTGGCCGGTGGATAATCATCTCGTGATAGACAACATGCTGTGTATCGAAAGGCCGGTAATCGATTGTTTTGATGTAGCTATTCGGATGTGCAACTCGCCTGAAGTTGCGGCGAACTTCAGCAATCCGCCAGAAGTTCATTTCCTTGAGACCATACACAGACTTCAAATGCTTGTCTGCTATGGACGGCGCTAAAAACTCTTCCAAACGCTTCTCCAATTCTTGACGTGTTGGTGCAATAGCAAAGGAGTCTCTCGATGTTTGAACACCTGTGCTCCAGACCTGAAAAACCGATGTGACCGGTATCAGTGCCTCGTACTCCTCACGATGAGTTTCCTCTCGTTTCACGAAAAAATAATATGGTGACGAAGGATTTAACTGTCTCTGAGCCAACAAAGTGTGCTGCATTAACATCTCATATTTTTCTGCGCGCGACCCAAACAGCGAAGTGTGGTAAATATTAGTAGAAGCGGATGCTATCAATGATCTGTGAAACAAACCGATTGCAACACCTTGTTCGATGTCGAAAACGTTTTCATCACGTTGAGCGAAAGTTGTATCATCTCGCTTTTTGATGCTTCCGTGAAGGTCAATTACTCGAATGTCTGAAAAGGATATTGTAAGATTCTGTCGCATTCCTCTGAATGTAGGATTGTCCAAATATCCGTGGTTCGTGATGTAACCGAAAACACCAGTTCCCGTCCTCTCCACAACCAATTGAGCAAGCCGGATAAACTTAACATAATCATCCTGCAACCAGTGTTTCCTCTCGCAGAGTGGGTTGCCGTCAACGAATTTGTACGGTTCGATAAGTGAAGATGTGGCTTCCGACATATTGCTGAAACGCCCGCGTACGGTGGGTTGCCGATGACAACAGTGAACCGCTTGCGTCGTTTGATTTCGTTCACGGCAGCAGCTTCGTTGACGAGAGCATTGAATCCGATGATTGGTAGCTGTTTCACCCACGGCTCGAGGGCATTGGTTAGGTATACCCTGGTGCGTTCCTCAGTGCCAAAGCTGTATCCGGTCTCTGCGAGCTTGATACCGATTTTCATGTGAGCGATAGCGTAGGGAGCCATCATCAACTCGAAGCCGTGGATACGAGGAAGGAGGTGTTTCGGTACATAGTCGTTCCACGCGGCACGTTGCTGTTCGTCGGAGAGTCGCTGCTGTTTCCACTTTGCTGAAAGGGTACGGTAGATGATGTCGATGACTTCGACAAGAAAGGTGGCTGTACCGGTGGCAGGATCTATAATTTGGACAAAAGGCTCACCCGAAGGGATAGTGCGGTTTTTGCCAGAACTATCTGTGAACGGTGGCAATTTCAGTCCTGGGTGTTTTTTTACCATCTCACCCCAAGTTGTGATATCGGCTAGGCCGTCGGGAAGACCAAACTCCGTGCGTAGTATCTCGTCGACAGAACGCACAATATAAGAGACCATCGGGCGTGGTGTGTAGAAGACGCCACGTTGTCTCTTGAGCTGGCTATCGTATGCCTCAAGAAATGGCTCGTAGAAGTAGATAATCGGATCGCTTGCTGTACCAACGTCTATACCACCAATTCCAAAAACATAAACGACATCCACTCGGTCCAGAAGATCAGCAATATCGTCCACCAACCACAAAAATCGCCCCCGTTGATCATCCATCTTAACCCCGAGAACAGAGTGAAAGAGATCATGCAGGAAAGGATTTGTCGTCGGCATATATTGCAGGGCATTCTGGCGCGTGAATCGATTTCCACCGGCCTTGATCCGGTCATTTCCAATCCAGCGGGCATTCAGCATACCGTTGGTTATGGTCTGAGCAAAGGCGTCTGCGAACTCATCCTCGGTCTGGTCGTGTACCAAAGCTTCCTTAAAAGCATTGTACAGATCGCGGAGCGGCCCCTCTTTCTTTTCTGCTTCCAGTTCCTTCAGGGCAAGGCGCCTGAGATATCGGGCACGATAGGCCAGTTCCTGTGCCAGTTCAGCGGGGTTCCGGACCTTGGCCTTGCTGACGATGAAAAATCGAGATAACAGATTGACAACCTCAGCGGCTCCTTCGAATCTATTGCCCTTGCGGAGCTTCCCGGCAAGGGGTTCTTTACCCTGCCAGAGTTCGAGGGTGGTTTCATCACCATCGGGGAATACAACCAGGACATTATGGAAACGATTGTTCTTTGCCAGATAACTCCGAAGCGTTTCAGCGTCCTTCTTCGTCTTCAAAGGATAAACGATATACCCGAGAAGGCGGTTATTTTCATCGCGCAGCATCACGCCGCCGAAGGGATTTTTCCCCCCGTGTTTTGCTTCCATTTCCTCCGGATCAATGCCGATATCATGATCCGACGGTAACGCATACGCTTGAAGCCGGTGGGTCTGACCCTGGCGGCAGCGCAGACCAAACCCTTTGGCAATGGTATCAAGAAGGTTCAGGACATGCGCTTGAATATCCTTTTCCGTCGGGGCTTTTTTGCTGCAAACCTCAAGAAGTTTCTCCGCCTGTTTTCGCTCTTCCGTCGTGGTAAAAGCTTCCTGCCATGATTTTCCGGCCAGCTTTTTGAACTGTCTCTCGTAAAGCAGCCCAAGGTGATCTCTGGCCAACGATTGATCCCAAAAACGGGTTTGTTCGGTAATATGAAAGGTCTCCAGACCGCCCGTACTGGCGTTCTGTGTTCCGAAACAGACAAGGCGCACGGGTTCCTGATCCCGCTCATCCATAATTGAAATGATACATAATGTCTCGTCTTTTTGCCCTTGGCGGACATCGGATGTCACCCCTTCTCCCCCTCTCTGGAATCCATCGAGCGCCTCGCTCACCATCCGTGCCAGCGCATCTTCGACGATGTCCAGATGACTCATCTTGCGGTTTTTGAAAGCGGGGATACCGAGAATATCTTTGTGGGTAATATCCGCCTCGAAGAGCAATGTCTGATAAGGACGAGTCGGTACTTTTGGCCAATAAGAAGCGCGAACCGGTAGATATCTGACTACAGCATCATCGCTGCGGATCAGGTCTTTTGTCTGGACGGAATCCGGATAACCGAAATTCGACGCTTCCAGAAGACGCTGGGTGAAGGATGCACGAGTATCCGCCGGGCTGTCCTGGACAGATTCAAAGCCCTCAAACTCTTCGGGTAAAGCGGATGTTCCTTGTTGTGTTTCGTTTTTTTGAAGTGTTTTGGGTCCTTCAAGAATATACCTGATGAATTCTGCTTTTTTCAACATGGCTTGCTCCGTTATCTTCTGCCCTTATAACTATTTTTTTAACCGTTCACACGCATTCTTAGAGAGAGGATGGGAATTGTTTGGAATCACGGTGTTTTCCCCCCTCCCGGCCTCCCCCCGCTGGGGGGAGGAGGTGATGGAAGCCGGCTGGGAAGGAGGTGATCGAAAGCTGGCAACTGAAGAATGAAAAAATCCCGCAGGGCGATCAACCTGCGATCCTCTTCCGACCCCAGCTTCGGCGCCGCCAGGGCGGTAGCCCCCTGCATCAGCGGCTTGCCTATTTCCTTGGGCGGCAAAACCCGCAAAGCAGGCCCTGCTTCCAAATACCGTGCCGCAGCCAGCAAATGTACTGCTTTTACCGGCAGAGACACCCGTTCATTCCAGGGGATATCCCGTATCAAACGCGGGGGAAAATTCTCCTGCCTGCCATCCATAATCAACCATCCGTCGAACAGAGACTCCCCCGGCTTCTTCTCTGTCCAAAACCAATAAGGCACCCCATTATGCAGCGCAGGTTCCAGATACCGGGAAAATCTCTCAAGCGCCCCATCCCGCCGGCCCAGCAGCGCCCGCCCCACAAGGGGAGACCCCATCGTCGATTCCTCGGCCTGAACCCAGATGTTGAGATTCTCCGCCCACTGGCCCTGAATACCCCGATTATTGAACAACCGGGTAATTTTTTCATGATACCCGGCCACCTGCTCGATGGCCCGATCTTTCTGAAAAGCATTGAGGCTGGAAATACCCTGATATTTATAGCTTTCCATCCAGTCGGCTTCCGCACCCGTTCCCTGATCGAGCCCCAGGGTGAAATCGATGGCCAGGGTTTTCAAAGCAATCCGCTCCCGCAGCAACAGCTCTTTTTCCAGCTCATCGGGCAGAATCATGTTGATGGTAAGGGGCGCCTCTTTCTCATGGCCATGCCAGTAATAACCGGGAACCCGTGCGCGCAATCGTTCGGCCAACGCCTCCAGTTCCGGAAACGACCGGGACTTTTCAATGCGGGGGTTCAGACGCCGATCGATTCGGCCGGCCCGCTGGATCATGCGAACCGGATTCCAATGGACATCGAAATTGATGAGGGCTGCCGCATCCTGAAGGTTTACACCT
This sequence comes from uncultured Desulfobacteraceae bacterium, assembly GCA_903953895.1. Lineage (GTDB taxonomy): Bacteria > Desulfobacterota > Desulfobacteria > Desulfobacterales > Desulfatirhabdiaceae > RAAP-1. Next base: position 4,804 of record CAJBLH010000039.1, read on the forward strand.
TCGGCCAGGATGTCGCTGGAAAGCAGCACCTGGATTGGTTTTTGAACGGCATTTGTCCATGCCGCCGACCAGGAATCGATGATCCAGCAATTTTCTTCAGAATTTGCACCGTCTGTCGGCGGCGGAAAAGGGCCGATCCGGTAAAACGGTGCAAAGGCGTTCACCATGCCGTCTCGATCTTCGGTATCCCCCGTGATAACGCCGGTCTCTTCGATCAATGCCTTTATGTCGTCGGCCTTGACGCCCGTTGTATTCAAACCGGGCAGAATGATCCGCCAGTCATGGTTTTCAAAGGAACGCACCGCCTTCAAAACGGAATGAACATAGGCCAGGGTATCGCTGAACTGGGAAAAGAAGATGACCTTCTGACCTTGATGCCGCGCCTGGATAAGACGGGTGACAAGGGTTCGGATTTTTGCATCGGTAACAATTCGTTGACCCCAGGCCGCAGAGGCCGGCCAATCCACATTTTCGCCGCCGAGGGTAAATCGTTTCGGCCACTCGTCACGTTGGAACCTGCCGAAAATGATATCCGCCAATCCGGGAATAACACCCAGAAGCAATTCAAAATCCTGAAGCAGGTCGTCTTTCAGACCCCAAAGACGATCAAGATGTGTTTTCAGCTCTGATTTCTCTTCTTCTTCAGGCTCGAAAAGAGACAATTGGACGGGGATATCGTAGGATTCATCCGCTGGGGTAGATTTTTGGGAATACGCATCCCCCAGCCGTTTGAGAAAATCTTTTCGCGTGATGACATCCACACCGCCGACAGCCAATACACCGATTTTTTCCAGAGCCGATTCATCATGACGATCGAGAATGCTCGATATGGCCTTGTTCAGCTCCCCCAGCCGACGGCTGTCGTTGGTCTTGCTGCAAAGTTTCACAAGCTGTTGAAGCCTGAATGCATAAAGAATGGTCAACCGCAGCAGGGTAATCAGAAAAGATACGGGAGAGCTCTCCAGCCGTTTTAAAATCAACATCCGTTGAAGACCGACAACCGATGAAACATCTTCCCATGATTTAAGCCCTTCTCGGACATCATACCACATATACACTTTCAGACTGAGCGGCCGAGACCCGGACACAGCAACCTGATCGCCCCTGTCAAACAACGGCAAGAATCCGGCCAGAACATCATGAATACCGTCATATTCGTCGCTGTAACGCAGTCTTTCGGGTGAACCGGCATCGGGGCGGAACAGCAAATCCACATCCGAGCCTTGCTGCCGCTCGATTTCCTTGCAAAGAGTTCGAGAGCGCTGAACCACGATACGATCCAGAAGCTCTTCGGCGATGCGGGTCGTTTCCCGGCTGGCTGCGACCTGTCCGGATTCCGCTTCCTCCCGGACCGTCTGCTGAAAATATTCAAGCCGAAGATTCTGTTCTTTCAAATAATCGCCGATCCGCTGCACATTCGGCCCAAAATCCAGATCATCCCGAAAATCATTGGCCATGGGAAACCGGGCCTCCATGCTTCCATGGATCAGCAAAGGCGATACATCCCCTTTGGTGCTTTTCGAATTTCGGGCCCGGGTGCACCGGGAGGATATCTCTTTTATTGCCTGACGGCGATACCCCTCTTCCGTTGCCGCATCACTCAACCAGAGCGGTTTGGAAAACAGCAGAGCCGTTTCCTGCATAAGATCGACCAGGGTATTGTTGATGGGGGTGGCGGTAAGGATCAACACCTTTCGGCGAATGTCTTTTCTGGACTGAAGCCGCAGGAGATCCCGCAGGACGACCGTCCGCCGGGCGGAAACCGAACGGAAATTATGGGCTTCATCGACAATGACCAAATCTGAAAGCAGCAGGTGTTCCATATCACTCAGCGCGTTTCTGGATGGGGTTTCCAGCACTTCACTTGCTTTGGTGATCCTCGACAATTTGGTATGTGAGACAACCCGAACCATCGTCAGAGACACCCCATGCGATGCCATCGGCGGCAGCGCCTCCCGCTTCCAGGTGCTGACAACAGAATTCGGAGAGAGGATCGTGATGCGAAACGGGTCGGACAAAAGCGCATCGGGCGCATCGAGAAAACGATCATGCCAGGCATTGGCATAGTGAACCATCAGCGTGGTGGCCACATAAGTCTTTCCCAGGCCGACACCGTCACAGAGCATGGCACCGCCATATTCCTCCAGTTGAGCCAGCAGCCGCTGGGCAGCCTGCCGCTGGTAGGCGGCCTGCTGATAGGCTTCTGCCTGGTGATGCAGGCGGCGGCTTTCTCCCAGCATTTCGCCGATCATACGCCATAGACCCAGCATCGCCTTTTCCTGGAGGGTGCAGTCCGCAATGGATTCGGCCTGGGGGACTTGTTTTGAAATGAACCAGGGGGAATAGGCCTCGCGGACTTGGCGATCCCAGCGCCGCAGACGCCCCTGTCCGAGTATCCCCTCCGGGGTATCCGAATGCCCGAAATCATCCTGCGGACGAACATGCCCGAGTAAAACATGACCGATCCCATGAAGCAGGCTATCTCGCAATATATCCGGGGGCTGGTTTAGATCGATGCCTATCTTGACCATGAATTTGTCGGGAGAAAGAACAAGCACCGCGTTTTTCCGGGCAGGCGTCATCAGTTTCGGGTAACCCTGGTCGGCCAACGGATACACCTGAATCGGAACGGTGAGTGTTTTGCTCAGAAAATAATTGATCTTTTCAAGGTCGGGGGAAGATTCGGCAAAATAGCCGCTCAATTGTTCCCGCAAGTCCGGATATGTTGAAACGGAATCCGGTGAAATGATTTGAAGCCACAAGGGCGCCGAAGGATGCCGGTGGTTGCCGTTTTCGATCGGACCCCAGAGACAACCGCCGGCAAGGGCAACGACCGGATGATATAGCTCACCATCATCGGGACGGATGGCATACCAGCAAGCCAGAACCGTTTCTTCGCCGGGTGAGGTCTCCCCGGAAAGAACGGCATCGACAAGATGTCCGCTTTCATTTGCTAGCGCAACCAGCCCATGGAAGGCAGTGGGGTGCAGGTACCCGGAATTTTCCTGCGGCAAGGCCAGCAGCGGTATGGGAGAAAGCACATCGAAGTCGGATTGATACCAGCCAAGGTCTTTGGGTGGCGATAACAACGAGAAAGACCCGGATGCCGCAATCTGAACGACACACACCGGTGAAGGGGCTCGACCCGCCGATGAATCGACAGATAGGGAAAGCAGCTCTATCTCGCGGCCGTCTTGTGAATTCTTGTAAAACACTACCCGGGCGGGATGTTCCGGGTTGATGGTTTGAAGACGATTCTTCAGATCGAGATCATCGCGGATGGGGCCGCTGGGCTGCTGGATCACCACCCGGCTGGATACATTGAAGAAAAGGCTGGCAATGGCTCTGGTGAATGCCCATGCGGCGTTTTCTTCGGTGGGGTTCCAGTGGAGTTGGAGTTTCATGGGCTGGTTTGTATGGTCGGATTAGAGTTTAAAATCTCTTCCCGAAGGGGAGAAATTTCCAAATTGAGTGCATCGAACCGATTTCATTGGGACTTACAATACATTTGTGGCAGCCGACCGTCAACCGATTTTAGCCGTGGATAGCCATTCGAATGCGAACCTGATACCGGTATCGAATTCGGCACATACGACATGTCGATGCGTTCACCCAACCTGGACAGGGAAGTACCATCGGTTGCCGAAATGTTATCGTCATTACCCATTTATGGTCATATTTTTCAGCCTGGTGGATATTTTCCTAATCGATATGAACTCAGTAGCATCTGCAGACAAACAACCTCTCCCTGGCCCGCGTAATCGCCACATAGCTCAGCCTCCGTATCTGCTCCGCCGTCCACCGGGTCTGGTCAAGCCAGTCCAGCCCGACAACGAAGACACAGGCATAGTCGAATCCTTTGACACTGTGGATGGTTGAGATGGCGACACTCTGGGTCGTTACATCATAGGATCGTTTGCTGCGGTAATCCCTGGCAATCCAGTTGCAGAACAGACCCTGATTTTCCATGGCTTTTGTCATCAAATCGGGAAAATGAATGTCTGGGATACGGTGCGGCGATTTCTGGGTATAAAGAATGGCGATTTCAGACAGGGGATATCCCTCGGTATGATGTAGATGAACGACTTGCCGGGCGATGTGATCGATCAATTCGCCTGCATTCGGGAATTGCCGGATATCCGGTTCCAGGCCATGCGGTGTCCGATTGTCTTGAATGGGTTCCGTTCGGGGTGACGTCTCTGCGTTTTTATCATCGATGAATCTTCGGGCAAAGCCGGCGATGGCGCGGCTGTTG
>CAJBLH010000040.1 GCA_903953895.1 uncultured Desulfobacteraceae bacterium
GGAATTCAAAAAAACCGCCAGCCAAGTGATCCGAAGACGTAATTTCACTGATTCACTGACTACTACAGGCTCAGGATATCTCCAGAATTTTCACTATGCTCCGACTTGAGATGCTCAATCGTATCTGATGCATCAGCACTGAGCACTGTAAATAATCATTGACACGCGCAATGTTATAGTTTAGAAGGTCGATTGTAAATGGGGCTGTAGCTCAGATGGGAGAGCGCATGACTGGCAGTCATGAGGCCGACGGTTCGATCCCGTCCAGCTCCACCAAAAAAACAAATGATGACAAAGGGTTAGCCGCTGAACCGGTTAGCCCTTTGTCATTTGATTCTGTTCTGTGTGAGAATCCGTGTGAGACTTTTCTCTGGCTCGCTCGAAAGTGTCCATCGCATCACGTTCCATATCACCGATGCTGTGTAAATAAATTTCCGTTGTTTTCCTGTTTTCATGCCCCAGGATTCGCTGGATAGCACCGATCGGCACGTTGTTGCCATCCATGATGGAGGCTCCGGAATGCCTAATTGGATGAAACCGGAAATATCGAACTCCTGCCTTCTCACAAAGACTTTTCATGAACTTCTTTCTGTCGCGATAAGGGGCTTCAAGAAATTTGCTGCTTTTTTTGTCCCAATATCGGTGCCAGAATACCCATGGTTTTTCTTTATTACGTCTATTGAAACGGTCCAGCAGAACCGTATAAAGTTTTTCCGTCATTGGTATCTTACGCGGCGTTAAATGTCCTCCTGTCTTCTTCCTGGTATAAAGTATGACAAATCTCTCCGTCAAATTTATATCTTCCCACAAAAGCCTGTTGATTTCGCTCACGCGTCCCATTGTTTCCCTTATGGACCAGAGGTAATCTTGGGTATCGAGGTCGGCAACGGATATGACCTTGTCAATGTCATCGCTGGAAGGAACATGCTTCACCTTCTTTTCAACCGGAAAAAACTTTAAGCCTTCAGTGGGGTTGTTGGTTATTAGCTTTTGTCCGATACAGAAATTGAAGGTGGCTCGCAGATACTTTAAATCCTGATTTGCAGTATATGCCGAAACCTTACGTCGTTGAATGAGATGCTTTTGCACCATCGCAGTTGTGATTTCGCCAGTCATTAATTGCCCCCACTGACGAACCCAACGCCGAGCCAAATATAAATAAGACGTGTAATGGCTGTCGGAATTGTAAGCCTTCACATGGTCAAGCCGCAGATTTACTAGGTCCAAAAAGGTTATGTCGGTTGGCATCTCCTGAACTGGTTTCGGATTGTTTATCTCCTTTCTCTTTTCGGCTTCTGCTCGATTGGCCTCGGTTTTCGTTTTGAACCAGGTTTCCGTATGCCTGGTCCCCTTGTGGGTGAAGTCGTACCTCCACCCCTTCCCTTTGACAAAATATACGCTCATAGAGGTCCTCCTTTGCTGGGAAAAACAGAGAGCCTCCGAGCTTCCTACCGCCCAGTGTTGCAGAATTCTTGTAAACCCATGACAGGCTTTTCCGCAGATACTGAGCTGTTTCCTCGGGGGTCATAATATGTTTATCGCCAGCCGTAGTCAATTTATCTTCCTTCCTTTTTCAGATGTGGGCTGAATAAAACCCGCTGCTTCCTGAAATGAAAGGAACAACAAAAGACGTCTAGGCTGTGACAAAGCATGTCATAAATAAAAAAAAGTGATATTTTTTGTATTGGGGGATTATTCTTGACGGTAAGGACGATTCGGGCGGTCTTTTTATGAAGGATGAAAATGAAAATATTATTGCGGGGGGATTTTTATCGTCCATTGCGTCCTCCGCCCAATGCCTGTATTTCTATGGGGCTGGGCGGTATGGACGATTTGGACGATGGCTTATTCAAGTAACCAGTCGATTTTCTCTTTTGGGTTGTAAGAAATTTTGTAAAGGCTGATCGGTTTTATTGCTTCCCAAAAATGTGAAGCCACTTTCGTTCTAAACGGATTTCGGTCGGCTGGCTTATTGCCCTCAATTTCATCGATGGCTCTTGTAATTGATCTGGCGATAGCTTTTCTCTCATTCATTGTTCCATCATCAAATTTTCGGCTTTCCCCATGCCGGAATGTTTCGCTGTATAATTTCTTTAATTTTTTCAA
>CAJBLH010000041.1 GCA_903953895.1 uncultured Desulfobacteraceae bacterium
AGCAGACACGGGCGATGGTCACCGGCTACAATGCCGTCAAGGCAAAGACAGAGAAGGGAAAAACTACCCGAAAGAAGAAGCCGACCGAAACGGCCCAGACAGCCATCGACACCATCTCAAAATTCCATCAAAAGATCACCTCCCTTGATCTGGCGCAATGGGCCGATGCCGACAAAACCAGTTTCCAGACGGTGCTGGAAAGTCTCAAGGCGGAAATAGACAACGCTATCGCCGCCATGGCCGCATCGGTGCAAAAAACAGCCACAACGACCACCCGGAAAACATCTGCATCGAAAAAAAGCGGTTGATCTTGCAGTTTGAAATGAAATTGACACATCGCAAGATCAAGGTGTTCACATTCTGCGCAAGTTAGGCAGCGCACATTCAACCGCATTTTTGGAGACCATGATTTATCCCAAATTATATTAGGAAGATAGACAGTATCGGTACACCGATACATGCAGCGATATCAAACCCAAAAAAATCCCGATTTTTCAGAACGGATGTTTGTTTACAATCACTCCCTGGCACATCCCAAAAGAGAGTTGTACGATATGAGCGAAACCATCAATGCTCTTGTAGAAGAGTTCCAGTATCTTCCTTTGGATGATCAAGAGTATGCCGCCGATTTATTATTAAAACAGCTCATCGAATCCAGGCGGGAACATCTTGCGGCCAGAGTTATTGAAGCCAGATCTAACTATCATGCAGGACGAATTATGTCAGGAACATTCGATAAACTGATGGAGGATTTGGAGAATGATTGATGCGGTATGGGATCAAGGATTTAAAAAATCACACCGTAAACGAATTCACAGATATCCACAGTTGAAAAATAAATTTCGAGAAAAGATGGCGCAGTTTTTAGAGCAGCCATTCGACCCACGACTTCGTACCTACAAATTAAGTGGCAAACTTCGACTGGGTATTGACTTTACCCGAGGCACTTGAGAAAATATTTCTGGAAGATTTCCAGGTTTTTGAATATGTATATCACCTGAACCCGGAGGAATATGCTATGAATTCGACTGAAAAGCTTTATGAAATCATAAAAGATATGACAGAACCGACAGTGACTGAGCTTCTGGACTTTGCTGAATTCTTAAAGGGAAAAAAACAATCAAAAAAGGTTATGAATGACGAAATGCTTTCAGCCTTAAAGGGGGGGGTGGAAAACTCTCATGCGTTGGCAGGTGACCCGATGAAGATTCAGGAAATGTTACGAAATGAATGGAATTAAATATCTTTTGGACATCAATTTCATCCTGGGTATTCTGAAATCCAATCCCATCGTGCTGTCGGATATTATTTGGAAACGTTAGGACAAATCCCATGCGAAGCCCAAGGCGAAAACGTTCGTTGAGACGGGAACTGATCAGGGATGTTGATCAGAAAGTTCTTGTTGCATTGGCACAGCGTGCCACGTATGTGGGAAGTCCTGAACATAAAGATGTGGTCTCCTTTGTCGGTCAGCCGAAACTGCGTGCGGATGCCTCGATATGCGACAGAGTTCTTGCCCGTGACAAGGCCATAGTGCAGGGCTGGCTGCGGAAGAGTATCCTGGCGGGCAGTATTGGTACACCCTGGGAAGGAGATTTTCCACGGTACGTGTGGTATCGGGATGGCAGTACCGTGTATGAAGGCCGGTTGATCAACCGGGAACAGGGGCATTATAAAGGTTACCCTTTGACTGAGGATGAATGGCCAGCGGGGTGGGGTCTGTAATGGAAACGGTTCATTTTGAATTTGAATGGGAACGATCCGATGGGATACAGGGTGCGGAACTGGGTACGACATGGGCAGCTTTCCGGTTGATGGTCGGTAACGAATGCCTGACCAGGGTCTTTGATACACACGCGAGGACAGTACGTTCAAGCATATTTATTCCACTGTATCCATTGGCAGAGTGGATTGCCTGGAACTGGTGGTCCCTGTTGTATGAACCTTATGCGCACTGGCTGAGCAAACCAAGGCATTATGACAGACGACATAATATGCTTTTTGTATGCGACGGTATAACCATGCCCAGCGTAGAGTTTCGACCGATAGGAAAACACGTTCAGGTCATTTGGTCCCCCTTTCAGCATCCCTATCAACGGATTGACTATTTGGGGCAAGGAACCGCTGTTGTGGACCATACCCAGCTTATGGAAAGCCTGTATGCACTGGTGGAGAGTGTCTGTGCGCGCCTGGATCAGGAAAATATAACCGAGACATCTCTTTTGCAGGGGTGGAAGGCAATCAAAGAGAGCATCGATGATCCGGAAGAGTCTGCTTTTTGTCAGGCTGTGGGGGTTCAGGGCAAAGACCCTTACTTCCTGAAACAGTCAGAAGAGAATAATATACTTCAGGCCGCAGGTATGGTTCCTGAAAAACTACATGCTGATTTTTTTCATGTCGCTTCATGGAACGCGCTGTCTGATCAGGCCTCCTTGCTCTTTAGAGATATTCGTTGGATTGAACAAAATCCTGGAAACTGGAAAAAGCTGTCTTTGCTGCGGGCAACCATGGATGCACCCAACAAAAATCTTATGCCGTGGGATCAGGGCTACGCGCTAGCCCGGACAATGAGAACGTCTCTGGGATGCAACGGCCTAAAATTTTCTTCTCTTGATGAAATTGGTCATATTCTAGGCGGATCGGCAAATCAGTTGGAGCAGTCCACACAGCACAAGGAAATATTTACTGGGGTGGAGGCCGTGGTCGGAGAGAACCGGAACGCCAGCCCGGGTTTTGTATTCAAACCGCGCAACAGGCCTGAAAACGTGATATTTACCTTTTGTCGCGCGATGTGCGAGTACTTTTTTCAGCCGGGATCGCCAAGTCTTATTCTTGAAACGAATACAGAAACACAAAAAAGAAACCGCGCGTTTGCAGCCGAATTTCTAGCGCCTGCAGAACTGATTCGAAGCCGGCTTGCAGGCAGGGAGACCACTCGGGAAGAGATGGATGAAATTGCTTATATGATGGGAGTCTCATCTTATGTTGTCGCCCATCAGGTTCAAAACCACGGGCTGGCAGTTGTCCGTGATGACTTGTAATGAAAAATAAACCGTGCAAACAGCAAAGAGACAACAGGGGCTGCTTGATAAATGACCATGATCGATTCAATTTGCCACAATGATCGCCTGCTGGCGCTGATCCTTCGGGCCGGATACCACCAGGATGGCATCCGGTTCTTTACGCCCAATGACTTCTCCCAGCAGCTTGGATACATGAATCGGCCCAAAGGGCATGTGATCCCACCGCATGTTCACAATCCTGTACTCCGTAGGTACACTTCACCAACGAAGTACTCTTCATCAAATCCGGAAAGGTCCGGATTGATTTTTATGACGACAATCAGAATTATCTGGAAAGCCGCATTCTCGAACCAGGGGATGTTATCCTGCTGGCAACTGGCGGACATGGCTTTGAAATGTTGGAGCCTACGGAAATGATCGAAGTAAAACAGGGGCCTTTTGCCGGAGAGGGTGATAAAACACGGTTTGAAGGGAGATTGCCCGAAGATCTCAAATATAAATGCAATTCGCTGACATCATCGGAAATTGATGTGGAAACTCTATGAATGAAATCCGAAATGCTTTCAAAAGGTCCTCTGAATCGTGATAATCAACCCAACATCCGGCGTCTTTGACACCTACAGTCATTATTACGACCTGCTCTACCAAGACAAAAACTACGAAACCGAGGTCAATTATATCGATAACCTCTTGACCCTACACGGCATTGCCGGTCGTGATGTGTTGGAATTCGGTTCTGGAACCGGCCGACATGGCAGGTTGCTGGCGGACAAAGGCTACCGGGTCACCGGCATCGAGCGCAGTGCAGCGATGGTGGCGCAGTCTGCGGCAACAGACGGGTTCCAGTGCCGACAGGGCGATATTTGTACGATCCAACTCGGCCGAAAATATGACGCCGTCATTTCCCTGTTTCATGTCATCAGCTATCAGGTTCACAATGCAGCGGTTCAGGCCGTGTTTGCCCGAGCCGCAGATCACCTGAATCCTGGCGGTCTGTTTGTGTTCGATTTCTGGTACTCTCCCGCGGTCTATGCCCTGCGTCCTGCTGTACGGGTCAAACGGATGGCGGATGAACATGTCGAAATTACCCGCATTGCAGAACCCTATCTCTATCCCAATGAAAAC
>CAJBLH010000042.1 GCA_903953895.1 uncultured Desulfobacteraceae bacterium
ATTTTGTCGAAAATTAAATGACTTGGCAGTAACTACACCGAGCGGTAAATTGCTTCAAATCGAAGTCGGCAGTTCGCCTTTCGGTTAATTTGAATGTCCAAAAAAAATGTACTTTTTCGACTCAAATTAACGAGGTCTGATGACAACAAGTGTTACATCATCTTCTTTTTGAATCGGGCGCCGAACCTGTTCTAAATTGTCCATAATGTTATGAACAATCTCGGCTGCCGATGCCTCAGCATAAGTTCTGATTACCGCTCTCAGTCTATCTTTTCCAAACATCTCCCCTTCCGGATTGTGCATCTCCCATATGCCATCGGTGCCGATGATCAGGATCTGGCCGGGCAGAATGTCTCTTTCATTCTGGGTATAACCAGCGCTGTCAAAACTCCCAGAGCCATGCCATGCCCCTGCATTTTCTGAAACTGCCCGGTACTCGAATCGTATAGCATGGCGGATGCCCTGTATTGACCCAGCGGAGCAGAAGCTGCACGCGATCGAGTTCACCATAAAACAGGGTCATAAAATGCAATGAGGGCTTTCCGGTGCAGGCGGATGAGATATTTTCAGCCATTGAAACCTCTGATCAAAAATACAATTATCCGATTAACTATTAGATCGGCATGAACGAATGTCTCTCAGACTACCGTCACGTCGCAGTTGTGTCAATCCCATGTTAATGATATAAATAATTATTCCCCTACATAAGCAGCTCCATCGAGTTATGGAGTTGCCTGGCCGGTTTTTAAAATTTGGAGAAGTTGTTCATGCATGACACAGTCGACAGACGGAATTATCAGACATTTTGCCAAGATATGTTAACCATGACACTGCTGTCGATCATCATCCTGATTGCCGCAGAATTTATCTTCGAAGGCAGCAGCCAGGCTGCCCCTGAAGATCGCAACTCGAATCCAGCGGCATCTGTTGCTGATAATCACAGAGAATCCATCGAAATCACTATTGAAACAGAAACTCGAAACAATGATGAGTTGAAAGCCAGTCTCGACCAGGCTGAAAAATTCAAAAAAGCGATGACTGCAGACACTGTGTACAATGTTCAGTTATCGGCATACGGAAATATTCTCCTGCTGCCACAGACCACTGTGGCGGATCTGGAAAAAGCCAGGATCGACACCCTGAATGCACGAGATGCCATAGATGGCAAAGTGAAAGAAATTTCCGATAAAACCGGGCCCTTCAATCAAATGCTGAATCAGACCCGGGAACAGCTCAGCCTGAATGAAAAACAGTTGGCTGATATCACGGCGCCCGGTCCGATTGATCCAGTGACGGGCGTTTTGAAAAAAAATCTTCAAACCCTGATCACCCTTTTAACAGCCAAACAAAAACGCATCGAAAAAATTCTTGACATCTACCACCCCCTGAAGCAGCAACTCGAAGAAACCCGAACCGCAATTTCCGATTTAACGGAAAAACTAAACCGCCAGATCGCCCTGAAAAAGAAAGAAGCACTTTTTCAACGTCACACTTCACCCATTCTGGCAATGAATGTTATACAGATCAAAGATGAAGCATCCGCTATTTTCAACAAGGCATGGAAGTTGTTATCCGAAGATTTCCGGACAGTATGCTCCCGATCGTTCTGGGAATCCGCCGGCCATAAATTATTGACTGCTCTGGTCATATACAGCGGAATTCTGTGGGCAATGCTTCGCATCCGCAGATTTTGCCGCGGCTACGAACAAAGCGGCAATTTAACCAAGACTCCCTGGCGGCATCTTGTATTCTGCTTGTTGGAAAAATCCCTGATTCTTGCGGGAACAACAACCTTTATCGCCGGATTCATAACCCTTCAGAACGAATCGGCCGAAATTGCAACATGGAGAGTCGCTCTGGATTTTCTATGGTTTTGGCTTTTGACCCAGTGGGGACTGGTAGGCATTCAAACATGGAACCGACTGCCTTTACCGGCTATTCCGGCGAGAATAAGCCGAGGAATTTGTTTCGGGCTTCGAAGTATCCGCTTGTTTGGAATCGTGTACCTGGGACTGGAGTGGTTTCTGGATGGAAACGGAAGTATTCTGATTCTGGCCAGAATGTTGTTCGGCATCGGACTGCTGGGTGGATTCATTCATTTTTGGAAATCAGCAGGTCTTCTTGTACCCACCCTTTCCGACAGATTTCCACAAATCCGATTCATCGCAGCAGGAATCGGATATGCGATTGCCGGGATCGGACCGCTTCTAGAACTGATCGGCTACGGTTATCTGGCTGTTTACTGGTTCACTTCCTGGATTATGACCTTAATTGTCAGTTTCTGGAGCGGAATACTTATGATGTCACTTCGGGAATGGCAACAGGAGCTAAAAAGACGACAATCATCCGATGTCGGCAAGGCGGCTGCATATGGTTTTTTTACCCTGCAGTGGTTACTCGTAAGGATATTGTGGACAGCCTGGTTTCCCTTGTTTCTCATTGCCATTCTGACGGCATGGGGTGCTAAAAATGCGGTAATTTTCGGGTTTTTCAGTATCATCAATTATCCGATCCCCATCGGCGATATGCAGTTCAGTATTCTGGGGATTGCCTGCGCAGCCCTGATGCTTTTGCTCACACACCTGTCCACCCGCCTGTGGCGCAGCATACTGCGTGAAAAATTCCTGGCCGGCAGCGGTATGGATACGGGACTGAAGGATTCCATCACCACCATCACCATATATTTGGTCTGGGCCATCGGTATCTTTATATCGCTTCGAATGATCGGTGTCAGTTCAACCTCCCTCACCGTGGTTTTCGGGGCACTCAGCATCGGGCTTGGCTTTGGACTTCAGAACATTTTTAACAACTTCATCAGCGGCATTATCCTGCTGTTCGAGCGCCCAATTCAGGTTGGAGATGCCGTGGAAATCAACGGCGTTTGGGGCGTTGTTCAGAAAATCAATGTCCGGGCAACCCTGGTTCAAACATATGACAATGCTTCTTTGATCATTCCCAACTCCGAGTTTATCAGCAACAAAGTGACCAACTGGAGCTTCAAGGATCATCGCATACGAAGGGTCATCACCGTTGGGGTGGCGTATGGGTCCGACACGGCCTTGGTAGCCGGAACCCTTACAGAAATTGCTGCAAGAGCGCAGTGGGTTTTAAAATCACCGGAACCTGATGTTCTGTTTTCCGATTTTGGAGACAGCGCATTGATCTTCAAGCTTCGCGTCTGGACTCTAGTTGACCATATGGTCAAAGTGGAAACGCATATCCGGTTTGAAATTGAAAGACTTTTTCGGGAACGTCACATTGAAATGCCTTTTCCCCAGCGGGATATTCACATCATCAGTTCGGACAATCCGAAGCAGTCGCCCCTTCTCGATAATGCATGAATGTCGTCTCAGGGCTACAGCCATGATTGGCCTGTGCAACACATTGAATACGCAAGAAAATGATATTTTTTTCATTATTGACATGCTATACTTTAAAAAAGTTATTTTCCTTATCTTGCCAGGAACAAAAAAAAGGATTGGATTGCCGTGACCATTCACTCTTCCTGCTGGGAATATTTTGACTGCAACCAGAAAGACTGCCTGGTAAAAACGTTCAACGAAACCGCCTGCTGGACCGTTGCTACCCTTAACTGCCGGGGAAAACTTTTGGAAAGTTTTTCGGATAAAATCAAAAATTGTTTGGACTGTTCCTATTTCCAGCAAATCAAGACCCCGGAAATCCTGGAAGCGCTGCTGATTCAGGTGATCGACCGTCATACTGAAACCATCAAGCTTGCTTCGGAAAGAAATTACGATCAGGACCGTATCAGCGTTGAGATGACTATTGGACTGTCCGAAGTATTCGATGCCTTAAAAAAAATCGCATCCGGAGATCCCGCTGGCCGAATATCCGAGGAATCTGGTCTTGGACTGATCACCCAGCTAAAAAAACTGGTTAATCTTACAGCGTTGAACATGAGCGAAATCATAGATCTGTCCCATGATTTCGCCATCGGCCTGGCTGAACATTTTGATGTCCTTCATCGCGTGTCATGCGGCGATCTTTCGGCACGTATCACGGGAACATCCCCCGTAGAGCTTCTGGAATCCTTGAAGCTTGTCACCAATGATATGATTCAGAATGTATCGAGGCAAATCGCCGACCGCAAAAAAGCCGAAGAAGAGGCGATGGAAAGCGAGCGGCTGGTTTCAACACTCATGAAAAATTTTCCGGGTATGATATATCGTTGCCGGTACGACCACAAGCGAACCATGACTGTAGTCAGCGATGGATGCATGAATTTAACCGGATATACCCCTCAGGATCTAATTTATAACCACACCCTGACTTACCAGGATATCATTCATCCGGATGATCTTGAAACGGCTTTGAAGCAGGTGCAGCAGGCCATTGATCGCCAAAATCCTTATCAACTGCAGTACCGAATTCTAACTGCCGCCGGTCATGAAAAATGGGTGTGGGAACAGGGAACCGGCGTATACTCTGACGAAGGCGAGCTGATAGCTCTTGAAGGATTCATCAACGATGTTACAGAGCGAAAAACCGCTGAATTTCTGCTCAAAGATTCCGAAGAAAAATACCGGACGCTTGTAAACAACATACAGGATGGCGTATTTATTTTACAGGATGGCAGACTGAAATTTGTCAACGAAACACTGGCGCATATGATCGGTTATTCAGTCGAGGAAATGACGGATATGGAATTCCTGCTGCTGGTTGCGCCGGAATACCGACAGTTTACGATAGATCGATACCGCATACGCCAGGCCGATGAACCCGCTGAAAATGAATATGAGTTTGAGATCCTTCACAAGAACGGGGCCACCCGGCTGTCGGCTTATTTGAACATCGGAACTTTTTCCTTTCGGGGAAAAACCGCCACTCTTGGCACCATCAAGGATATTACGGATAAAAAACGGGCTGAACAGGAACACAAAAAACTGGAAAGCCAACTTCAGCAGGCATATAAAATGGAATCCATCGGCACACTTGCAGGCGGCATTGCCCACGACTTCAACAACCTGCTCATGGGCATTCTCGGAAATACCACTCTGACAATGATGAATTTGGATACTGATCATCCCGGATTTGGCCGTCTGAAAAATATCGAAAAATATGTTCAAAGCGGCGCAGACCTTACCCGGCAGCTTCTGGGATTTGCCAGGGGGGAAAAAGTTGAAGTCAGGCCGACCAATCTAAACGAGCTGATTCAGCATACTTCCGAAATGTTTGGTCGAACGAAAAAAGAAATCACCATCACATCAAACCTCCAAAAAGACTTATGGACCGTCGATGTGGATCGCAGCCAGATTGAACAGGTACTGCTGAATTTCTTTGTGAACGCCTGGCAGGCCATGCCCGCAGGCGGGAATCTTCACATTCACACCGCAAACGAAGTTCTAGATAACAGCTATATTCAGGCTTTTTCTGTGATACCAGGAAATTATGTCAAATTCACCGTAACCGACACCGGCGTTGGAATGGACTCCAACACCCAGAAGCGCGTATTCGAACCGTTTTTCACGACCAAGGAAAAAGGCAGGGGAACCGGGCTTGGCCTGGCATCAGCTTACGGAATCATCAAAAATCACGGTGGGTTTATCAATATTTACAGTGAAAAAGACAAGGGCGCTTCTTTTACAGTTTTTCTTCCGGCATCAAGAAACAAGGCTTGCATCGAAAAGAAACTGTTGGAATCCGCTGTAAAAGGCTCTGGCACCATTCTGCTGGTAGATGATGAACAGATGATTCTTGACGTTGGCAGCCAGATGCTGGCGAAGCTGGGGTATCAGGTACTGACAGCACTAAACGGCAAGGAGGCCATCGACATCGTTGAACACCACAAAGATCATATTGTTCTGGTGATCCTGGATATGATCATGCCGATAATGGGCGGCGGCGAAACCTTTGACCTGCTCAAATCAAGGCATCCATCCTTGAAATTTCTTCTGTCCAGCGGCTATGCAGTTGACGGCCAGGCTTCCGAAATTCTAAATCGCGGGTGCAACGGATTTATCCAGAAGCCATTCAATATCGAACAACTGTCTCGAAAAATGCATGAAATTTTGAAAGCATAATGAATTAAAATTCATTCGATTCACTGGGCTGTTTTTGGGATGCCTTTCTGTTTTTTTCAGCAGCACCCCTCTTTGCAATCTGTATTATCAATTTGATTTCATATAATAAATTTTCAACAATCCTCCTGATTAATGTTTTTCTTGACATCCTGAGCCTTCCTCTGATAAATGAATGAATACTCATTCATATTTTGTCAAAAGCGAATAATATACTTTGAGCGGTTACAAACTGCCCTTTCCTTTTTTCCCTTATCCTCGTGCAGGAAAGAATCGGGAGAAGGCTCTGAACACTCGGATCGTAACTGTTTAATGTATCATTCTCTCAGTATTTCCATATCACAAGGGTATAAAATCAACCAATCAGGAGGCTAACATGAGCAGAAAAATCAGGACGGCTGCAGTTATCGGCTCAGGCGTCATGGGCGGCGGGATCGCGGCGCTTCTTGCCGGTGCAGGCGTCAAAACGCTGTTGTTGGACATTGTTCCATTCGATTTGAAGGACTCGGAGAATAATAATCCGGCTGCCAGAAACCGGATCGTCAAGGCTGGAATGGATACGGTCCTGATGTCCAGACCGGCCCTTCTCATGCAGCAAAAAGACGCCGATCTGATCAGCATCGGAAACATGGAAGATGATTTTCACAAGCTTTCAGACTGTGACTGGATCGTAGAGGTGGTCATTGAAAATCTAAAAATCAAACAGGAACTTTTCAAACGCATCGAACCGATCCGTAAAAAAGGCAGCATCGTTTCCTCAAACACCTCCGGAATTCCGCTGAAAGCCATGTCTGAAGGATTGAGCCATGAATTTCGTCAGCATTTTCTCGGAACCCACTTCTTCAATCCGGTTCGGTACATGAAACTTCTCGAAATCATCCCCGGCGAGCAAACCCTTCCGGAAATTCTTTCTTTCATGGCCGATTACGGAGAACGCATATTGGGAAAAGGCATCGTATGGGCCAAGGATACTCCCAATTTCGTCGCCAACCGGATCGGCGTTCAGGGGATCGTCAAGGCCATGCAGCTCATGCTGGAAGACGGCATCAGCATCCCGGAAGTGGATGCTCTGTTCGGCCCGATTCTGGGTCGCCCCAAAACCGCCATGTTCAAAACCACCGACCTGGTGGGTTTGGATACCATGGGACACGTCGCCGGCAATACCTTCAACTTGGTTGTCAATGATGAAGCCAGAGACAGTTTTATCATCCCCGAGTTTGTAAAAAAAATGATCGAAAAGAAGTTATTGGGCAATAAAACCCAAGGCGGATTTTATAAAACCGATCTGACTCCCGAATGGAAAAAAATTCGAAAAGTCATCGATCCGGCCACTCTGGAATATGTTGCGTTTTCCCCCGCAGCCTTTCCTTGTATGGAAGCCGCCAAAAAAGCCAAAACACTTCCGGATAAAATGAAAGCCGTGCTTTACGGCAACGACAAGGGCGCCCGCTATGCATGGAAGACCCTTGCCCATAACCTGATTTATTCCGCCAACCGGATTCCGGAGATTTCCGACACCATCGTTGAAATCGACAACGGCATGAAATGGGGATTTAATTTCACCATGGGCCCGTTTGAGACTTGGGACGCCATCGGACTGGTCGAGTCGGTTGCCAAAATGGAAAAAGACGGCATGGCGGTTCCGGCCTGCATTAAAAAAATGATCACATCCGGCCATACCACATTCTATAAAACCGAGGCCGGCAAGGTTCAATATTATGATTTTGCCGCTGAATCCTATAAGGCAGTCACGATCAGCGACAATATCATCTCCCTGGCATCCCTGAAAGCCGCGGGCAAAGTTGTCAAATCCTGCAATTCCGCATCCCTGGTGGACATCGGAGACGGCGTCTTCTGCTGCGAATTCCACACCAAAATGAATGCCATCAATGGCGAGATCGTTCAGTTCATGGGGGAATGCACGGATTATGTGGACGCCAACGGCGTAGGTCTTGTCATCGGCAACCAGGCCGGCGGCATGCCTGGAGCTTTTTCAGCAGGCGGAGACTTGACCTTCATGTCCGCACTGGCCAAAGAAGGCAAATACGCAGAAATCGATGCGTTCCTGTCCCAGGCGCATGCAGGAACACTTAAAACCAGATACGCCAGCTTTCCGGTTGTGGCAGCGCCTTATGGCATGACGCTTGGCGGCGGATGTGAAGTGTGTCTGGGCGCCGACAGAATCGTGGCCCATGCAGAGCTTTATATGGGACTGGTGGAAATCGGCGTAGGCCTTCTGCCAGCGGGCGGAGGATGTTTGAACCTGTGGAAAAAAATGACGGTCAATATTCCCGAAGCAGCCACGGACGTTGATCTGGCCAAATACTTTGTTCCGACATTTATGGCCATCGCCATGGCAAAAGTATCGACTTCCGCCGCTGAAGCCCGGGCAAACGGGTTTCTGGGCCCCAAAGACCGAATTGTCTTCAACCGGGATCATCTGATCGGTGAGGCCAAAAAAGAAGTTCTGAAAATGGTGGACGAAGGCTATAGCCCGCCAGTCAAACGCAAAATCAAGGTATTTGGCGAAGCCGCCCAGGGCATGATCAATGCCGAGCTCTTTAATATGGAAAGCGCTAAATTCGTCAGCGAATACGATGTGTTCCTGGCCAAACGCATCGCATTCGTCATCAGCGGCGGAGACGTGCGAACCAACAGCGAAGTGGATGAAGAAACCATTCTCAAACTGGAACGCGATGCATTCATCGATTTCTGGAAACAGGAAAAAACCATTGCCAGAGTCGAACACCTGCTGAAAACCGGCAAACCGCTCAGAAACTAGATTAGGAGGATCAACCATGAGAGATGCATATATTGTTACATCCGTCAGAACCCCGGGATGCCGGCGAAGCAAGGGGGGATTCAAAGATACTCGGCCGGAAGATCTGCTGTCCTTCATTCTGAATGCAGCCGTTGACAACACCCCGAATCTTCAAAAGAAAGACGTTGACGATATGATGATCGGCTGCTCCTTTCCGGAAGCCGAACAGGGCTTGAATATCGGACGTATCGCCTCCCAGATCGCCGGATTTCCCCCGGAAGTCTCCGGCGCAACCGTCAATCGGTTCTGCTCATCCGGACTTGAAGCCATTGCTCTGGCTTCCTTACGGGTCATGTCCGGCTGGTCCGACATCGTTATTGGCGGCGGCATCGAATCCATGACATATGTGCCGATGGGCGGCAACCTTCCCAGACCGCATCCGGATCACAGCAAAACCCGCGCGGATCTCTACGCATCCATGGGCATTACAGCAGAAAACGTCGCCAACCGCTATAAGGTTTCCCGTCAGGAGCAGGATGAATTCGCCTGTCAGTCTCACATAAAAGCCGGCGAGGCAAAAGCCAATGGCTTGTTTACAGAAATCGTTCCGACGCCTGCCGTAAAATTCGTCAAGCAGGCGGACGGCACTTACAGAAAAGAGACGTTTATCATCTCTGAAGATGATGGGATTCGGGAAAGCACCACAGTGGAAGGACTGGCCAAATTACGACCGGTATTTGCAGCCAATGGGTCCGTAACGGCCGGAAATTCATCCCAGACCACGGATGGCGCCGCCGCAAGCATCATTATGAGCGGCGACAAAGTTAAAGAACTGGGGCTGAAACCCATTGCCAAACTCGTCTGCTATACCACCGTCGGGTGCGAGGCGGATGAAATGGGCGTGGGCCCCCGGTATGCCATTCCCAAACTGCTGAAGATAGCAGGCCTCGGCCTCAGCGACATCGATATGTTCGAGATCAACGAAGCCTTTGCCTCCCAGGCCATTTACAGCGTCCGGGAACTGGGTATCGATATGGCCAAGGTCAATATTCACGGCGGCGCCATTGCGCTGGGTCATCCTCTCGGATGCACCGGCGCCAAACTCTGCGCAACACTTTTGGCCAACATGAAACAGCGCGGTGTCAAATACGGCATCGAGTCCATGTGCATCGGTGGCGGTATGGGTGCTGCAGCCCTGTTCGAGATGTGTAAGTAGCCGGTACAGGGGGAGGGTGAAACCATTTGATTCACCTTCCCCGTATTTTACCCGCTTACACTGAATCCGCCTTCCTGACTGAATCTCTCCTGTACGCGCTCCATGACAGCCTGCGCTGTTTTTTCTTTCATGATTTCACTGAGAAAACATCGCGTTTCTTGGATGTTCAAGGATCGAATCGTCTGTTTGGCCAGAGGAATGGCATTGGGGTTCATGCTGAATTCATCGATACCGAGTCCTAATAGAATCGGGATGTGAAGAGGATCACCCGCCATCTCCCCGCACATGAACACTTTTTTTCCTTTAGTCCGCGCCGCATCCACAGTATGCTGAAGCAGTCGAAGAATCGCCGGGTGCAGCGGATTGAAGAGATAGGCCACCTGGCGGTTCCCCCGATCGATGGCCAGTGAGAACTGAATCAGGTCATTGGTGCCGATACTGAAGAAGTCGACGGTATCCGCCAGAATATCGGATAGAATCACCGCTGAAGGAACTTCGATCATGATGCCGATTTCAATGTTGCGGTTATGAACGATTCCGTCTTTTTCCAATTCGTCCGATACTGCATTCAGCATGACTTTGGCTTCCTGAATCTCTTCATAGCCGGATATCATGGGAAACAATATTCGGACATTACCATAGGCTGCCGCCCTTAAAATAGCCCGAAGCTGGGTTCTGAAGACATCCGGATTTCTGAGACAATACCGAATAGCCCGAAGCCCCAGCGCTGGATTGTCCTCAACACTTTCCACCGGGCGATCCAGCGCTTTGTCTCCATTGATATCCAGGGTGCGGATGGTTACCGGCCTGGGCGCCATGACTTCCACAACATCTTTATATTTATCGAAGAGTTCAGCTTCACTCGGATAATCCGGACGGCCCATGTATTGAAATTCGGTCCGATACAGGCCAACGCCGTCTCCGCCATGATCCAGAACGGAAACGATCTCTTCCGGAAGTTCGATATTGCCCATTACCATGAAGCGATGGCCGTCAAGGGTAACCGCATCCAGGTGACTCTGCCGGTCAAGCGCAGCCATTCTGGTTTCATACTGAAACCGGCGTTCTTCATACGCAATGAGGGTTTGATCGGTCGGGTTAATAATGACATTTCCGGAAATGCCATCCACTATGATCAAATCATCGCTGCAAATGGTTTTTGTGGCGTGATCCAGGCCGGACACAGCCGGAATCCCCAATGTCCGGGCGATAATACTGGTATGCGATGTTCCTCCGCCCTTGTCGGTGACAAATCCCTTGACGCGTTCCAGTTGAATCTGGCTGGTTTGCGCCGGAGATAAATCCGCAGCCACCAGTACCACCCGTTTATCGATAGCAGCGATATTGATTCTTTCAGATCCTACGAGATGATTCAGGATTCTGTCCGCAACCTGACCGATATCGATGGCCCTTTCCTTCAAGTACGGGTCAGACATGTTCATGAACATGGACCTGAGGGAAGAAACCACTTTTTTCAGCGCCCATTCGGCATTTATGCAATCCAATTCGATGGTTTCTATGATTTTTCCGTAAAGCAGTTTGTCTTTCAGCAGGATGACATGGGTTTCAAGAATATCGACATGTTCCTTGATTGCAGCCGGCGTATTTTCGATAATGGCACGGAGTTCATTTTTGGCCTTTTTAACCGCCAGCCTGAATCGATTGAGTTCTGATAGAACATGAGACTGAGAAATGTGATATTTTTCGATAATATCAACCCCTTCAACCTCGACCAGGTATGCTTTTCCAATGCAAATGCCCGGAGAAACGCCTATACCGTTCAGAAGGATTTCCCGTTGATCGCTATCCGTCATGTCTATTTCTCTCCGAAACCGCTTTCCGCCAATGCGGCAATCGCGTTCAATGTCTCGACATCCTGAGCATTTTCAACAGCGAAGCGGATTGGGGTTCCTTTGGGGCAATAAAGGGTCAGCATGTCAATAATGCTCTTGGCGTCTACCTGTTCCCCATCGCTGATCATCCAGACCCGGGAGGCGACCTTCGCCGCAAGCATGGCAATCTGAGCTGCAGGTCTTGCGTGTAGTCCCAGTGCATTGACAAGCGTGACATCTCTTGAAATCATATCTTTTTCTGTCATATAAAAGCCGTGTTTTTTCATCGGCCTGCCTTCCAGAAAAGCGGCGATGTATTCAATCTATTTTAATTTATTACGTGTTAGATTCAGGCTGCGATTTATCAACATTAGCCATATTTGTCAATCCGTGACGACATGTTCGGAAATTTCATCCGTCATCTGCACCTGTTCTTTCCCGGTTGTTACATCAAATTTTTGGTGCTATTATTGATCTATGTACGCACCCGGTATTCACCCCGACGTCTGAAAATAATTCCACACGCAAACCGCGAAGAACTTATTTATTTCGTGGCTGAAGATATTTTCGCGGTAAAAATGGTATTTATTCATTGCTCCGCTCTCAACTGCTTTTGAAATTTATATCCACTGCAATGGAAAATGACGAAACTAAAACGTATGAATGCGCAACACTTTTTTCTGGCCGGACTCAGCGGTGCATTGCTGACGGCATCATTCCCCAACACCGAGCTGCACTGGCTAGCATGGATTGCTCTGGTTCCGCTGATGATCTCGCTAAAGGGACAATCGCTTAATAACGGATTCCGCCTGGGGCTCTTGACAGGCATCGTACATTATCTGACATTGATGTACTGGCTGGTTCATACGCTGATGACTTTCGGCCATCTGCCTTTTTATTTGAGCGTGCCCATTCTTTTTCTGCTGGTTACTTACCTGGCATTATATCCGGCGATATTTTCTGCTGCTTTTTCATGGGCCACCATCCGTCCGGATGTTTTTTTATTCTTCATACCGGCAGTCTGGTCTGCTCTGGAATATATCCGGTCATTTTTTTTATCCGGATTTCCCTGGGAATTCCTGGGATATTCTCAATACCGTTGGATCACACTGATTCAGGCCGCCGATATCACCGGTGTTTACGGCATTTCGTTTATGATTCTTTCGGTTAATGTGGCAGGGTTTCTGCTCTGGCGGTATCTTTCAGAAAGGAAGTCTGCGAATGTTCCGGAAAAACGCCGTTCAGCGACAGGATGTATCGCCATTTCCGCTCTTTTGATACTTCATGCGCTAGGATACGGCCAGTGGCGAATCGGCGACATCGCCAAAACAATAGCAAAATCACCTTCCTCGAATATCGCTGTCGTTCAGGGAAATGTCAATCAGGCCATCAAGTGGGACCCCGCTTTTCAGATTTCAACAACCGAGAAATACATCGCCCTTTCCAGATCGGCAAAACCATCCCATCCGGACCTGATTGTATGGCCGGAAACGGCCGCACCATTTTATTTTCTTTTTAACAAGGCTGCTACAGAAATGGTTCTTAGAGGGGTTCGGGAAACCGGAACTTCTTTTTTGATCGGCAGCCCGTCTTTTATCCCTCGAAACGACAAACAAGCCGACTTTTTCAACAGCGCTTTTCTGATTGACCCGAACGGCAATGTCACCGAAAAATATGACAAAGTTCATCTGGTGCCGTTCGGTGAATATGTTCCATTTCAGCAGTGGTTTCCGTTCATCGGAAAAATTGTGGAAGAAGTGGGCGATTTTAAGTCTGGCCGCAAAGGCCAAACATTGAACTGGGGAAAATTTCCAATTGGCATTCAGATCTGTTATGAAATGATCTTCCCGGATCTATCCAGGGAAATGGTCAGAAACCAGGCGGCATTCTTAATTAACATGACAAACGACGCCTGGTATGGTAAGACGAGTGCGCCATATCAGCATTTTTCCATGGCCGTTTTCAGAGCTGTCGAAAATCGCAGGTCCCTGATACGTTCCGCCAATACCGGCATCAGCGGATTTATCGATCCTGCCGGCAGAATCTTAGCTCATACGCCGCTGTTTGAAGAAGCGGTCATCACCTGTTCTTTGCCTGCGTTTAAATTGAAAACATTTTACACATGTTACGGCGATGTTTTTGCCTTGATCTGCACGGCAATCGGCTTACTCTTTTTTCTTGCCATGACCCGGCGCAGAACTTTTCCTTTTTTCAGAGAACGCAAACGCACGGCCGCAGCCGACGTTCACAACAAACCATAAAGGAGGCCCACGATGTCTTTGGAAATCAAACAAATCATCAAGGAACTGAATCAAAAATTAGAGCCGTTCAAGGAGTATCTTTGACCTGGCCGGCAAGGAAAGACGACTGAAAGAAATCGAATCCATGATCGCGGGCAGGTCTTTCTGGGATAACCCGGATAAGACCACCGCCATCTTAAAAGAACGCACCCTGCTATCCACAAAGGTCAACGGTTTCAACGATCTGAACCGGGACCTCGAAGATAACGAGATACTGCTGAACCTGGCGACAGAAGAATCGGATGCTGAAACGCTTGCCGAAGTTATGCGGCAACTTGCTCAGATCGAAAAACGCATCCAGGATATGTCCTTGAGCCTGATGCTGGATGGCGAAGACGATCCCAATAACGCCATTGTATCCATTACCGCCGGCGCCGGTGGAACCGAAGCGCAGGACTGGTCCGAAATGCTGTTTCGCATGTATGCCCGGTGGATCGAGCGGAAAAACTTCAAAATGGAGATCGTGGATTACCAGCCCGGTGATGAAGCCGGCCTCAAAGGCGCGACATTTACCGTCGCCGGCGAATATGCATACGGATATCTAAAATCCGAAAACGGTATTCATCGGCTGGTCCGCATCTCGCCGTTCAACGCCAACGGCAAACGTCAGACCTCATTTTCATCGGTTTTTGTTTATCCGGAGTTGAGCAGCGAAATCGTGGTGGATATCGACGAAAAAGATCTCCGGATCGATGTTTTTCGGGCAAGCGGGGCTGGCGGTCAGCATGTCAATAAGACCAGCAGCGCAGTTCGGATAACCCATCTGCCTTCGGGAATCGTCGTGGCGTGTCAGCAGGAAAGATCTCAGCACCGCAACAAGGACATGGCCATGAAAGTGCTGCGGTCCAGACTCTACCAGCTTGAAAAACAGCGACAGGACGACAAGCTTCAGGAAATGCACGACACCAAGGATGAAATCGCCTGGGGAAGACAGATTCGATCCTACATCCTTCACCCCTACCAAATGGTCAAAGATCACCGCATCGATCTGGATATCGGCAATGCCCAGGATGTGCTGGACGGAGCGCTTGATCCATTTATCGAAGGGGTGCTGATGGCCGGAAAATCGCGGGGAGTCAAATAATTGAAGCCACTGGAGATGATCGCATCAGTCTGCAGGCAAGGCTCTGGCATCTATGAAATCCTGGTGGCGCACAGCAGCCTGGTAGCCCAAAAAGCAGTGGCAGTGGCGCGCTATCTCCGCCATCTGAATCCTGATGTGGATTTTATCTATGAGGCTGCCATGCTTCATGACATCGGCATCATCACAACCCGCACGCCGGAGCTGGGTTGCAGCGGCACTCTTCCCTATATCTGCCATGGATATTCGGGAAGAGCGATTCTGGAAAAAGCCGGATTAGCCCGGCACGGACTGGTCTGTGAACGCCATGTCGGCGTGGGGATATCGATGGATGACATTCGATCCGGAAACCTGCCCATCCCCCTTCGCGACATGACCCCACAGAGCCTTGAAGAGCAGATCATCTGTTACGCCGATAAGTTTTATTCTAAAAACGGCGAGCTTTCGCCGGTTTTGGAAAAGTCGGCGAAAGATATTGTCGTGAGTCTTTTACCCTATGGCCAGGACAAAGTGGACCGGTTTCTATCATGGCACAGGCAGTTTGAATGCCCGCCAATCGCCGAGTCATCTCAGGACTGAAATGTATCCAACTGATTATTTTCTTTAAAAAGCACACTTTTCAGCCATGTCATTCCATAGGTCAGCAGCGCAACATCATCGGTTTTAATATTTTCTACCGTTTGATCGTCCATCGGATACCGTTTGAGAAACGAGCTTTCCAGCACAAAATCTCGAAACCGATCGATATCATAACTGACCATGAAAAATAACTGTTTGGCTTTTTCCGTGAGCTGAATATTCATGGGAAAAGATCGCTTGCGAACCACCAGATCCGTCCACCCCGCATTGACCTCGTCATGGACATCCACTCCCTGGTCCCTGCGCCAGTCCCGTATCGTCCAGCTTTTATCCTCCTCGAAACCCTTGCAGTGCGACTCTTGAATCATGATATAAAAACCATTATCGTCGGCGCCTTCCTTGTGGCTGAGAGAAGCGACACCGACCGGATAATACCGACAGGTGGTAGGCCGATCCGAATAGACCAGGCATCCATCGTCCCGGACAAACGGACAGGATTTGGACTCATCATCCAGAAGTTTCAACAGGACAAGCGGCAGATCGGTTTTTTCAAGCAGTTGCGGTACCGTATAAAGAGCCAGGAACTGGCCGGATGTCAACTCCAGTCGCTTTTTCAACAGGATGATATCATAGGGCGTCAGCATGATGCTGATACCTCTGCAGCAGCAGGTAAAACAACCAACGTCTTTATGGCACCGAAACGTAAACTGACTCTCCAGACCAAGCCGAACTGGTTCAATGCGGGCCTGATCGTCATGATGATCAAAATTCATATTGCATTTCCTTTCAGCAACCTCATTATTTTTTTCAAATTTATATCGAAGCAGCCCTTTAAAGTCAATGCATTCATTTTCTGTGCCGTTAAAGCATGATTGTAAATTTCATGGATTCATGATATATTTACAGATTATGCATGATAAATATATTGATAAATGCAGCCGATCTCATTATTAAAAAAGCGATTATGGAATTGACGGCATTATCACAATCAAGGGGGTTCCCATCGACATCATACCATTAAAAGCCGAGATGCTGGCACGGTCTAATCACCTGAGAAATTTAGGAAAAACCATCTCATTTGTTCCCACGATGGGCTATCTTCACGAAGGCCATCTGTCATTGATGCGTCTGGCCAAAAGCATGGCAGATTTATTGGTGGTCAGTATTTTTGTAAACCCCACACAGTTTGGTCCCGCCGAAGACCTTAGCACCTATCCCCGGAACTTTGAACGCGATCAGTCTCTATGCAGGAATGAAGGTGTGGATATTCTGTTTTATCCGACTGCAGCAGAGATGTATGGCCCTCGATTTCAGACATTCATCACCCTGGAACAGCTTCCGCATCACCTTTGCGGCATATCGAGGCCGGTTTTTTTCAAAGGAGTGGCTACCGTTGTGACCAAACTGTTCCATATCGTCAAGCCTCACACCGCTGTATTCGGCCAGAAGGATTATCAGCAAGTCAGGATTATCCAACAAATGGTTGAAGATATGGATATGGATATTCAGATCACCAGCGGCCCGACTGTCCGGGAAACCGACGGACTTGCCATGAGCTCCCGCAATGCTTACCTGAGCGCATCGCAACGACCGTCGGCGTTAACCCTATATCAGGCGATTTGCCAAACCAAAAATTTTCTGGAATCCGGATTGACAGATGCAAAAATACTGATCCAGAAAGCTGCCAACCTGATCCTGTCTTTTCCAGACACATCTATCGACTACATTGCCATCTGTGATCCGGATTCGCTGGAGGACATGCAGACCATCGACAGACCCGCGGTCATGGCGCTTGCCGTAAAAGTGGGGAAAACCCGCCTGATCGACAATATGATGCTATCACCGCGCTGACAACCATTTTTATTCCCCGACGGTTACCCAACGGTACCTCGATCGTTATCGAACAAGGAGAACTCATGAGCGAAAAATTTTTTTTTACATCTGAATCTGTAACCGAAGGTCATCCCGATAAGGTTGCTGACGCGGTATCCGATTCCATTCTCGACGCCATTATTGCGCAGGACAAAAACTGCCGGGTTGCCTGCGAAACACTGGTCACCACCGGTCTGGTGTTTATTGCCGGAGAAATTTCAACAGCTTGCTATGTCGAGATGCCTGAAATCGCCCGCAACACGATCAAAGAAATCGGATATCACTCATCCCAGATGGGTTTTGACTGGCGAACCTGCTCGGTGCTGACCAGCATCGACCACCAGTCTCCGGATATCGCCCAAGGCGTCAATGCCGGCGAAGGGCTTTTCATGGAACAGGGTGCCGGCGACCAGGGCCTCATGTTCGGCTTTGCCACGGATGAAACCCCGGAGCTTATGCCCATGCCCCTCATGTATGCTCATAAACTCTGCCAGCGTCTTTCGACAGTCCGCAAAAACGGAAGCCTCGATTTTCTCCGTCCAGACGGCAAGTCTCAGGTGACCATCGAATATGAGGACGGCATCCCCAGACGGGTGGATACCATCGTCATCGCCGCCCAGCACAAAGCCGACATTACATATGAAGACCTGAAGGAGGCCATCATCGAGGAAGTCATTCGAAAAGTCATTCCCAGACACATGATGGATGGAGATACCCGTTACTACATCAACGCCACGGGTAAATTCGTCATCGGCGGCCCCATGGGAGACTGCGGTCTGACCGGCCGAAAAATCATTGTAGATACCTACGGCGGGCAGGGAAGTCATGGCGGCGGCTGTTTCTCAGGGAAAGATCCTTCCAAGGTCGATCGGAGTGCTTCCTATATGGCCCGGTATGTAGCCAAGAATATCGTTGCAGCCGGCATCGCCAAAAAATGTGAAATTCAAATCGCTTATGCCATTGGCGTTGCAGAACCCGTATCTATTATGATCGATATGATGGGAACCGGTCAGATTCCCAAGGAAAGGGTCAAAGAAATCATTCTGGAGGTATTTGACCTGAGACCTGCCGCCATCATCGAGCATTTGGACCTCCTGCGTCCCATATACCGAAAAACTGCTGCCTATGGCCATTTTGGCAGAAATGAACCCGAATTCACCTGGGAGAACACGCAGATATCCAGTATTCTCAGGGAAAAAGCAGGGATTTGATAAACTAAAAGGAGATTAACACCGTGTTAGATATTGACCTTACGCTTCCTTACAAGGTTGCTGATTTATCTCTGGCCGATTTTGGAAACAAGGAAATGAAGCTAGCTGAAAACGAAATGCCGGGTCTGATGTCCGTTCGGGAAAAATACGGTTCCGCAAAACCCCTCAGGGGGCTGAAAGTCATGGGCAGCCTTCACATGACCATTCAAACTGCCATGCTCATTGAAACACTTAAGATTCTGGGCGCCGATCTTCGCTGGGCCACCTGCAATATTTTCTCAACCCAGGATCATGCAGCAGCAGCCATTGCAAAAAACGGATCCGCTGCTGTATTCGCCTGGAAAGGCGAATCATTGGAAGAATTCTGGTGGTGTACCGAGCAGGCTCTGCTCTGGCCGGACGGAACCGGACCGGACCTGATTGTGGATGATGGCGGAGATGCCACGCTTTATGTTCATCAGGGGGCGGCCATCGAAAAGAACCCGTCTCTTCTTGATCAGACTTACGACAGCGTAGACATGCAGTGCTTGATGGCTAGAATGAAGGTCAGTTGCCGGAAAGATCCGAAACTGTGGACAAGAATCGCGGCAAATATCCGCGGCGTTTCCGAGGAAACCACCACCGGCGTACACCGGCTCTATCATCTTGCCCGAAATGGGGAATTGTTGTTTCCGGCATTCAACGTCAACGACTCGGTTACAAAATCCAAGTTCGACAATCTCTATGGATGCCGGGAGTCTCTGGCTGACGGCATCAAGCGGGCAACCGACATCATGATTGCCGGGAAAGTGGCGGTAATTTGCGGGTACGGCGATGTGGGAAAAGGCTGCGCCCAGTCCATGCGAGGTTTCGGCGCCCGAGTCATCGTTACGGAAATCGATCCGATCTGCGCGCTTCAGGCAGCTATGGAAGGATATCAAGTCATGACCATGGAAGAGGCTGCTCCGATCGGCGATATCTTTGTCACAGCCACGGGCTGTTACCATATCATTACTGGCAGCCACATGGAGAAGATGAAAAATGAGGCCATCATCTGCAACATCGGCCATTTCGACAATGAAATTCAGATGACCTACCTGGAAGACAATCCCAAGTGTGTGAAAGAGAATATCAAGCCCCAAGTGGACAAATGGATTTTAGAATCCGGCAGATCCGTTCTGATTCTGGCGGAAGGCAGGCTGGTCAATCTGGGGTGCGCCACGGGTCACCCCAGTTTTGTTATGAGCAACAGCTTCACCAACCAGTGCATGGCACAGATTGCTCTGGCGACCCAGAAACATGAGTGCAAGGTCTATACCCTGCCAAAACTCCTGGATGAGGAAGTCGCCAGACTTCACCTGGAAAAAATCGGTGCAAAACTTACCCAGTTAACGCCTTTTCAGGCCGATTATCTGGGTGTTCCGATCGAAGGGCCCTTCAAGCCGGATCATTACCGGTATTGATATATATAGACATTCAGAAAAATAATTTCGCGGCGTTATCGGGAGGAGAAATACTACAGTATTATCTCCTCCCTGCTGCCTTCCCAAAACCATTACCATGAAAATACCCTGGGGACGGCCAGAATATTATGGCCATGAACGTTTATCTTGAAAACAATGATTTCAGATTGCGTTCGAAAAGACATCCAAGCAGGGGTGGGCTTCAAACCCGCTCCTACTTTTTCTGTTGATTTATCGGCTTGTCCTGCAGCAGCTCCCGCGCTATCCGAATATCATATGCCTGTTTCAGATCGAAATGTTTCTGAGTACTCATCTGGGATGCCTCCAAAATGGCTCTGAATGGCACCCATCCATGCGATTTCCAAAGCTCTGCATCATCAGCACTCCACATTCTGAAGCAGATGACGCCGTCAGTGTCCTGGACATACATCCGCACACGTTTGTTATCCGGGAAAGGGTAATAGTAAAGGCCGTTTTCGTCTTTCATAATCAGTTCTGTTGAACTCTCAATCTGTTTAATGCGTTATTTGGTTCAGATGTAAACAATTCGGATTTCAGGTTCGACTTACCATTTCATGGCAAACGAAATAGCAGAGAACGTCTTTTACTGCAAAGCATTTTTAACTTTGGAAACAATCAAATTCCTCCTGCACACGGATAGGGTTCATTCTCATGCCACTGGCGATTTCGGATTTCCTGATAAAGGGCGGCCTCGTCCACCCTGCCCCGCTTGAGACACCCCTCTGCATATATCCTGCATTTTTCTCTCAGAACATCAATAGCAGCCTGAAAATATTGGTGTGGTAGTCGATAACGTTCAAGAATATTCACGATGGACTGAATCCGGTATTGATCCAATTTAGGATTCCGGGAAAGCTGATCATCATGGCCGCCACGCTTGACAACCATCTGTTGTTCAATTAAATGAATCGGGTAGTTAAGACTTATTCTCAGCCACAGATCATAATCTTCGCAGGCAGGAAACTCCTCGTTGAACAAACCGACCTCGTCAAAAAGGCTTTTTTTGATCATTACCGCCGACGGACTGACCAGGCACAGATGGAGTGATGACTCAAAAATCATCCCTGACGGCTTTTTATGACGGTTTTTGGGGTTAACGCGAACTCCGTTCCGAATCCACAATTCATCTGTCTGGCAGATCACCGCTTCTGAATGAGAGTTAAAAAAATCAACCTGGCAGGAAAGTTTTTCCGTCAACCACAGATCATCCGAATCCAGAAAAGCGATATATCTGCCTTTGGCGTTTGCTATTGCGACATTCCTGGCGGCGCTGACGCCCCTGTTTTCCTGATGAATCGTAGTGATTTGATCCCTGTATGCAGTCAACAGAGCGGCCGTATCATCGGTTGAGCCATCATCTACCACAATGATCTCAAAATCAGTAAATTTTTGCACCAGAACCGAATCAATCGCTTCTTTCAGAATCCAGGCGCGGTCATAGGTCGGAATAATGACGCTGATATAGGGCGATGAACTCATTTACAGCTCAACACCAAAGCTGTTGCAACTGTCGTCAACGTATTGAACTGGATATTTGTTAATGCTGGCTGAAGAAATGATAGTCCAGCAACAACAAAAGACAGGCGCTCGGCACACGGAATTTTCACGGGTTCCTCCTAACGTTTCAAAAAAAACGGTGTACCAGACTATTATTTCACAACTCGCTTAAAATGTTCCGACTATTTTTCCAAGACTCGCGTATGTAATGTGTTTACAACGCCGAGCTGATTCAAAAAATGAGCCACAAGCAACGGTCCGGGATTGATGATCGATACAGTGAGACAGCGTTTTGTCAAGCCGACAGAAATCATTGCTGAACTTTAAACCGGTGGTTTCAATCAGGTTTGGAGCATACGTGAATATATCTGTTTGTACGTAACGATGGCAAAATATCCCTTAACGGTTTGATAAAAATCAGTACGCGCATTTTATGTCAATTACAAACTGTATTTTGAAAAAACTGGCATTAATCATCAATTCGCTCAAAACCTGTAATTCATAAAATTGCAAAAATATGGAGATGATATCGTTCTTCAGAAAATAAATTCGTAAACTCTTACATAAATATAGATATTCTATAGCATTAAAAGTAGAATATTCTCAGGTATCTCTTTATGGAGAATGAGAATGTTCGAATAAGTTTTTCAAAAGAGATTGTCAACAGGCTGAAAGATGCGTTCAAACTGGTTATGACTTTGAATAATCTGCGGGTGTTCAAAATTTTAGGGTCTGTGAAAGACAACATATCAAATTTCAAAGAAAAATGAAGAAAAATGCATCAGATTTAAAGGAAAATGTCAGCATGCCCGCACATACGACCACATCATTTCATCGCTTGACATCCCCGGATGAAATCCTGAAGGCTTTGACAGCAAAAGGGGTTATCTCCGAGAATAATACCAGGGAAATCCTCCGGCGCTATGATATTCTTTTGCAGAAGCTTGAAAAGAGCCGATCCGCGTCCGGAAATGAAAACCAGCAGAAAGACGGCGTATCACTGACCGTCATCGACGTGCTGGCTTCTTTGAATCTTACCCGGGCGGACTCTCCATCGCGAATACTGGACGAAGATACGCTGTGCCGGCTAATGGCCGAAGTGTGGCGTATTCCCTACCGAAAAATAGATCCCTTAAAGCTCGATTTAAATCAGGTGACAACAATCATTCCCCGCTCATTTGCTTTCAAGAATCTCATGCTGCCGCTTTCCATTTTAAATAATACCCTGACGGTCGCCATGGCCAATCCTTTTGACCATGAGGCCATCAACGATATTTCCCGCGCCAGCCAGTTGAAGGTGGAGGTCGTTTTCAGCTCCCGCACGGATATCACCAAGTACATCACCGAGTTTTACGGATTCAGACATTTCATTTCGGAAGCCGAAAATCGCTTCGGCGATGCCGGCGTCGATCTAAGCAATCTGGAGCAGTACGTCCGGTTGAAATCCGCCGACGAAGTACCGTCCAACGACCAGCACATCATCAATGCCGTAAACCATCTGTTCAGCTATGCGCTCGATCAGCGGGCCAGTGATATTCATATCGAGCCCAAGCGGGATGTCAGCCTGGTCCGCATGCGGATAGACGGACTACTTCACACCATCTACCGGCTGCCCAGAAAAGTGCATCCGGCAATTGTCAGCCGGATCAAAAACCTCTCCCGAATGGATATGTCCGAGAAGCGGCGACCCCAGGACGGCAGGATCAAAACCAGCAAGGCAGGGATAGAGGTTGAAATCCGTATTTCTACGATTCCGGTGGCCTTCGGCGAAAAAGTGGTCATGCGCGTTATGGATCCGGACATTCTGTTTCAGGATCTGGACAAACTGGGGTTCACCGCCACGGATTTGATCCGTTACAACCATTTCATCAAATTACCGCACGGGATCGTACTGGTTTGCGGACCGACGGGAAGCGGAAAATCCACGACCCTGTATTCCACCCTAAAGGAGCTGTCTTCTCCGACCCTCAACATCACCACCATCGAGGACCCGATTGAAATGGTGCATGAGGATTTTAATCAGATCGCCGTGCAGCCAGCGATCGGAATCACCTTTGCGACAATTTTGCGCAATATCCTGAGACAGGACCCCGATATCATCATGGTTGGAGAAATGCGGGATCTGGAAACTGCTCAGAACGCCATTCAGGCCGCCCTTACGGGTCATCTTGTTCTGTCGACCATTCACACCAACGATGCGCCGTCAACCGTTATCCGTCTGCTGGACCTTGGTGTGCCAGCGTTTCTGATTCAGGCCACCCTGGTGGGGATACTATCTCAGCGGCTGGTTCGTAAAATATGTCCTTACTGCAAAGAAGCCTTTGAAATGGAAGCCGAAGAACTGCAGCAAATGGGCCTTGCCACCCGACAGAGCGGGACCATCCGTCTGTTTCGAGGCAAGGGCTGTGACCGCTGCCGAGGAACCGGTTATCATGGCAGGGCCGCCATTTACGAGGTTCTGGCATTTTCCGAAGAGATGAAACACCTGACCAACGGCCATGTGGGACTGGATGTCCTGAGGCAGCAGGCCATTTCTCAGGGAATGATCACCCTTCGGGAAAATGCCGTCATAAAACTACTTGGAGGCGAAACCACCTACCAGGAAGTCCTGAGAGTTACCTGGGAACAGATGTAAAACAGAAGACGGACCACCAGACTGTCTCATGATACATAAGTGTCTCTAATATTGGTGGCATTCAGAAGACAGACAATTTATTGCATATAAATTATAGATAGTTATGGTCTTATAGGGGATGATTGGGTTTTATTGCCGCTGTATCATTTAAGATTTTTCGGAGAGACACGGCCTTCGAACAGAACATCTTAGATTTATAACTTACTGTATATATAAATTAATTTTAATCGAAAAAATATTTTTACTTGTGGCACGAAAATTGATAACTACGGTGATAATGATAGAGTATAGTTGAAAAAGTCATGTTTTGAAACCGTACTTATTTCACATCAAAGGCGCAAAGATAAAGCCTGTTTTTTTATTTTTCTTGGTGCCTTTATAATCACAGTCAACAACAGTAGTGGGCGGAACGGCAATCGGCGCCAGATTTTATTTATGCCGACGACATTGAAGCATATCGTTCAGCCGATTTTATAACACAAAGAAAGCCAGCGCCGTGAGACCCTGCGATACCAACATTAACAAGACGCTTAAACTCGTAGACGAGATGATTGCACTTGCAGATCAGGGTGATGTAGAAAGAGAAGATGTTGGGTGCGGAATAATGTATGGGATATTACGGGATGCGGCTTACCGATTGAAAAAAATTGCAGAGCTTGAAAAGAAAGCACATCAGCAAAAAGGCTGGTGGAATGAAACTCAATAATTTAAGGATGTTGAATAAAATATATCAACCGAAAAGGAGGATAATACGTGGCCAGTATCAAAGGAACTCAAACCGAAAAAAATCTGATGAAGGCTTTCGCGGGTGAATCTCAGGCAAGAAACCGCTATACCTATTTTGCCGGCAAAGCCGGAAAAGAAGGCTTTGTTCAGATTGCAGACATTTTTACTGAAACAGCCAATCAGGAAAAAGAACACGCCAAACGTTTTTTCAGTTTTTTGGAAGGTGGTTTGCTGGAGATAACGGCATCTTTTCCTGCCGGTGTTGTGGGAACAACCCTCGAGAACTTGCTGGCAGCGGCAGCGGGGGAGCATGAAGAGCATAGTGATCTTTATCCGGGGTTTGCCAAGGTAGCCAGAGCTGAGGGCTTTGAGGCCGTTGCCATGATTTTTGAAAAAATCGCCATTGCGGAAAAACAGCACGAAAAGCGTTACCGGGATCTGGCCGCCAATGTTGAGGCAGGCAAGGTATTCAAAAAAGACAAAAAAGTAGCCTGGAGATGCCGCAACTGCGGTTATCTCCATGAAGGCGATGCTGCTCCGGAAATGTGTCCGGCCTGTGCGCATCCCCAGGCCCATTTTGAGCTTCTGGGAGAAAATTACTAACGTAGCAATTCGAATATATGAATCATCAGAAAGGAGATTGTATGACAGAGAAACTTCAGGTTTATAAATGTGATATCTGTGGCAACATGGTTGAAGTTCTTCATGCCGGCGGGGGCGAACTCGTCTGCTGCGGCCAGCCCATGAAACAGAGAGTGGAGAATACCGTTGATGCGGCAAAAGAAAAACACGTTCCGGTAATTGAAAAAATTTCGGGCGGGTTCAAGGTAACGGTAGGAAGTGTTGCACACCCCATGGAAGACAAGCATTATATTGAATGGATCGAAATTATTGCCGACGGTAAGACCTATCGGCAGTTTCTGAATCCCGGTCAGGCACCTCAAGCGACATTCATGATAGATGCCGCTGCAGTTTCGGCAAGAGAGTATTGTAATCTTCATGGTCTCTGGAAAGCATAGGCACCAGGTCTGCGAAATCTATACATAACAGGCTTGAAGCAAAGCAGCGGCGGAATGACTTACGTCAAGTTGCTGCAGCCCGCTCTTTCCATTTGCTCCTGCCATCGGCGGGGACCTGTGGGGGAAAGACTGTCAACAACGCCCTGGCTTATCTGCGTTAATCCTGTTTACCAAAATGGAGGGAATATGACAAGCTGGAAATGTCAAAACTGTGGTTACACCTTTACGGCGGATGCTCCACCGGAGCAGTGCCCATCCTGCAAACAGAAATGCGAATTTCTGGATAACTCTTGCTATACGCCCGATTGCGCCAGCGATGGTACAGACAAACGCATTGGAAAAAAATAATATACGATTGGGAGATTTATTATGCCGAAAGCACTTGTCGTATTTGCAACACGAACCGGAGAAACCGAAAACATCGGAAAATTGATTGCTGAAGGGTTGCGTTTTTCCGGAGTTGATGTTGACATAATGAAAGCCGGTGATATAAAGAATGCCAGTGAGCTGAATGGATACGACGCCCTGGTGTTTGGAGGAGCAACCTATCATGGCGATATGATTCAGGGGATGAAAACATTTCTGTTTCTGGCGGAAAAAGCGGAACTGGAAGGAAAAGCCGGCGGCGCTTTCGGCGCTTTCGGCTGGAGTGGAGAAGCCCCGGATCGGATCTATGATACCATGACGCATATCTTCAAAATGAAAATGGTCGGAGCGCCACTGCGCCTCAAATCCAGTTCACTGGGCGGCGGCATTCAGATGGCACAGAACTATGGCAGAGACATCGCTAAATTATTGACCACTTAAAGGAGGAGTCCATGACAACACCATCGCATTGTCCGGGTTTTGAACAATTCAAGAATTTAAAATCATTTACCTGCAAGTGCCCTTCATGTTCAAAAGACGTGGAAGTTTTTTCCGACGAATTCGATAAAAAGTATATGTGCAAGTCCTGTGGGAAAGAGATTGATTTTACGCAGTGTACCCTTAGCGGGTCTTAACCTAAAAGGATAATTCATGCGCAGATGTGTGATTCTATTCATCGCCGTCGCTATGGTCTGGGCCACCGGGCTTTCCATCGCTGAAACCGGCAAGGGGGCTAAAGAGATAGTAATTCCTGCCGGGAATCAGGGAAATGTTAAATTTCCGCATCAACTGCATCAGGATTCGCTGAAAGACTGTATGCTTTGCCATGATCTTTTTCCCCAGCAGGCGGGCGCCATTCCGGAATTGAAGCAAAAAGGGACACTTGCCCAAAAACAGATCATGAATAAGCAGTGCCTGAAAT
Organism: uncultured Desulfobacteraceae bacterium; assembly: GCA_903953895.1. Taxonomy (GTDB): domain Bacteria; phylum Desulfobacterota; class Desulfobacteria; order Desulfobacterales; family Desulfatirhabdiaceae; genus RAAP-1. The sequence goes on from CAJBLH010000042.1 coordinate 27,519, forward strand.
GCCATAAGGCCAAGAAAGACGCCGGAGAAAAAACCGGGCCCATGGTTTGCAAAGACTGCCACGCATAGCCTGGCTGAGAATCGCTTTTCGGGTGACTGTCAGGTGCATGAAAGTCTACGATGAAAAGAATTTCCCTCTATGCCAAAGGGGGGGCCGGGGGGATTAAAGCAGTTATCTACCTGAAAAAATCCCCCGCACACCCCCTTTTCTAAAGGGATAACAGAGGAAACCAATCATGTTTGTACTTGGATTGCAGGGAAGCCCCAGAAAAAAGGGAAACACCCGTTTCCTGCTTTCGGAATTTCTGGAAGAAGCGCAAAGACTGGGCGCCCAAACGGAAATGATCGAGGTTTGTCAGAAAAAGATAGAGCCTTGCATGGAGTATATTCTCTGTGAAAAAAAAGGAATTTGTCCGATCGATGACGATATGAAGCATGAGATTTATCCGCTGCTCAGAAAAGCGGATGCCATTGTTGTGGCAACTCCGATTTTTTTCTACAACACGACGGCACAGCTCAAGGCGTTGATCGATCGAAGCCAGACCCTCTGGGCTCGAAAATACAAACTCCATCTTACAGACCCCAACCGCAAGTGGCGAAGAGGATATACCCTGGCCGTGGGTGCAACGCGCGGAAAGAATCTGTTCGAGGGGTTGCACCTGACCATGAAATATTTTTACGATGCGGTCGGCGCCGAGTATGTCGGCAGTCTGACCTATCGGGAAATCGAAAAACCCGGAGATATGGAGCGCCACCCAACGCTGGATATAGATGTTCAAGCAGCGGTTGGAACTCTGTTGGCGCCTTTTCGGGGAAGGAATAAGGCCCTGTTTGTCTGTCGGGATAATGCCTGTCTCAGTCAGATGGCAGGCGCATTTACGCAGATTCTGGCAGGAGACAAGCTGGATGTACTCACCGCTGGCATTAAGCCGGCTGAAAAGCTCAATCCCATCATGGTTGAAGTCATGCAGGAAAAGGGGATCGACATGGGCTTTCGGCAGACAGTTTCGATGAAAACGATGCTGGAGGATGAAAAACCCGAGCTGGTTATATCGATGGGCAGCAACGATGCGGTGGCGGCGCCGGATGATATCGCACAGGAATTCTGGCAGTTTTCAGAGCCTGGAGATTTAGACGCCATGCGTCGATTGCGGGATGCCATCGAGGCAAGGGTGGTTGCGTTTATTCAGGAGATGGCTTAGGGCGGTTATGAAAAAGCCCTGTATCATTTATTAAACTTATTTTCTCATATAAAAATCACCAGGAGGAAAACGAATGGATAGATATGTGTGTACGGTTTGCGGTTATGTTTACGACCCGGCAGTGGGTGATCCCGACAGCGGCATAAAACCCGGAACCCCATTTGAAGATATTCCTGACAGTTGGGAATGCCCGATATGCGGCGCCTCCAAATCCGATTTTGAAAAAGAGTAGGAACATTTATGAAACCGGTTGAAATCGCTAAAGGAATTTATGATGTTGGTGTGAAAGACTGGAATATTCGGGATTTTCATGGACATTCCACACATATGGGCACCAGCTATAACTCATTTTTAATTGTGGACAGCAAGATCGCCTTGATTGATGCAGTAAAAAAAGAATTTTCAGATGAATTGATCGACAATATTTCTCAGATCGTCGATCCCAAAAAGATAGACGTGGTTATCAGCAATCATACCGAGATGGATCATTCCGGGGGCCTTCCCAGGGTCATGCATCGCGTGGGTGAGGATAAACCCCTTTACTGTTCGAAGATGGGGCAGAAAAATCTCTCCCTGCATTTTCCCCAGCATTTCAATTATCATGCTGTTGAAAACGGTGAAACCCTGAATCTGGGCCGGTACACGCTGTCTTTTATGGAAACCCGGATGCTTCACTGGCCGGACAGCATGTTTACTTATCTGAATGAAGAAAAGATTCTGTTTTCCAGCGATGCATTCGGCCAGCATTATGCAGGTTATGAAAAATTTGACGATTGTGTCACTGAAGACATCATGCTTCAAGCTAAAAAATATTTTGCCAACATCCTTCTGCCGTATGCGCCGCTGATTTTAAAGCTGGTGGAGCAGGTTACTGCCATGGGGCTGGATATCCGCATGATCTGTCCGGATCACGGCATTATCTGGCGTAAAGATCCGGGCAAGATCATCGATGCCTATGTTGGGTGGAGCCGCCAGAATTCCGGGAAAAAGGCGGTGATTGTTTACGATACCATGTGGCACAGTACCGAAAAAATGGCCAGAGCCATTGCCGACGGACTCAGTGAACAGGGGGTTGCCGTTCGCCCCATGCATCTTCGCAGATCGGATCGCAGCGATATCATGACGGAGGTGCTGGATGCCAGAGCCGTTGTGGTCGGGTCCCCCACCTTGAACAATGGTCTGTTCCCATCTCTAGGAGATTTTCTAACCTACATGAAGGGGCTGAAACCCAAAAACAAAATTGGTGCTGCCTTCGGTTCTTATGGCTGGAGCGGTGAATCGGTCAAGCTGATTACCCAGGAACTCGAGGCCATGAAGTTTGAGATGATTGATCCCGGTGTGAAGGTTCAGTATGTTCCGGATGAAAAGGCTCTTGCCGCCTGTTTTGATTTGGGAAGAAAGATCGGCCAAGCCATGTAAGAACTTCCATTCCCTCTTTTATTAAAAAAAGCCCTGCATCGATCGAAGGGCAGCCTGCCGGCTGCCCTTTTTCATTTTATTCGTCTCAGAGAATCCGTTGTGAATGTTCCATGGAAATGTTAACCTTACATTCGATACGATCCCCCCATCTTTCACATCGAGAGGGGGTTTTCAAGAAAACATAAATTATGATCTTTCACTGTAAGTCAGCGTAATCCGGCAAATCAGAGGATATTATGGAAACGATTCTAATCGTTGACGATGAAAAGAATTATCCGCTCATCTTAAGCGCCGTACTCCAGGATGTCGGTTATGAAACCCTGACCGCCAACAGCGGCATGGAAGCTCTGGAGATTTTGAATCACGCCAATGCGGATGTGGATCTGGTTCTAACCGACATGAAAATGCCCGTGATGGACGGTATCGAGCTTCTGGAAAAAATCAAGGCCATCAATCCGCATTTGCCGGTCATCATGATGACGGCATACGGAACGGTTGAAAAGGCCGTGGAAGCCATGCAAAAAGGCGCCTATAACTATATTTTGAAACCTTTTGACAATGAGGGACTGATTATCTTTGTCAAAAAAGCCATCGATATGTATCAGGTGGTTAAGGAAAACCTGATGCTTCGGGATGTTGTGGAAAACAGGTACAATTTCGGCAACATCGTCGGCAAGAGCAAACGCATGCAGGAAGTTTTCGAGCTGGTAAAAAAAATGGCGCCGTCTTCCGCAACAGTGTTGATAGAAGGCGAAAGCGGTACGGGAAAAGAGCTGGTGGCCAAATCCATTCATTTCAACAGCCCCCGAAAAGACAAGCCGTTTATTGCCGTCAATTGCTCGGCCCTGTCTGAAAATCTTCTTGAAAGTGAACTTTTCGGACATGAAAAAGGCGCCTTTACAGGCGCCATCGCCATGAAAAAAGGGCGATTCGAGCTGGCTGACGGCGGCACGCTTTTTCTGGACGAGATCGGGGAGCTGTCACAGAATCTTCAGGTAAAACTGCTGCGCGTCCTGCAGGAACGGGCATTCGAACGCGTCGGAGGGATCAGGCAGGTTCCCGTCAATATCCGGATCATCGCAGCGACCAATAAAAACCTGAAACACGAGACCGAACAGGGCCGCTTTCGGGAAGATCTGTATTACCGGCTGAATGTCCTGTACATCGTTCTGCCGCCGCTGAGAGAGCGCGTTGAGGATATTCGCCTGCTGGTGGATCACATGATCGAAAAGTATGCATCAGAGCGCAGACCCGGCCAGCAGGTGATGGGTGTGGATCAAGAAGTGGATCGTCTGCTGTACGGTTACAACTGGCCGGGAAATGTCCGCGAACTGGAAAACGCCATCGAAAGAGCCATGGTACTCTGTCCCGGAAATATCATCCGGGTTTCCGACCTTCCCAAGGAATTCAAAAAAAATATCGGGCAATCACTTCACCTTGAGGGTATTTGCGAAAATGCTAAATTGTATGAAACACTTGATATGGTGGAAAAAACAATGATTTTAAGGGCGCTTGCCGTCTCCCACAATGTGCAGTCCCATGCTGCGGAACTGCTGGGCATCGGAAAAAGCGGCCTGAATCAGAAAATCAAGAAATATGGAATAAAAGTCGACGGATAAAAGAAAACTTTTTTATACCACGCCTTGATCGATCATGGCATTGACCACCTTGACAAATCCAGCGATGTTTGCACCCACTAGATAATTGCCTGGTTCGCCGTATTCGGCGGCAGCACCGAGGCAGGTCGTGTGGATACTTTTCATTATGCATTTCAATCGGTTGTCAACTTCTTCCCTGGGCCAGCCGATTCTCATGCTGTTCTGAGACATTTCCAGGCCGGATACGGCAACGCCGCCGGCATTGGACGCCTTGCCCGGAGCATAGAGAATTTTCCGGTCGATAAAAATTTTGATGGCTTCCGGCGTGCTTGGCATATTGGCGCCTTCACTGACCAGTGAAATGCCTTGGTTGATCAGGTTATTTGCATCTTTGTCGTTGATTTCATTCTGAGTGGCGCTGGGGAAAGCGCAGTTTGCAGGGTGATTCCACATGGGATTGTACTCCAGTGTCGGGTCCGCCTCAACATAGACGGCCCTGGCATATTTGTCTGTATATTCCCGGATGCGCCCCCTTCGCACATTTTTCAATCGTCTGACAAAATCCAGCTTGCCGATATCGATGCCTTCTTCATCATAAATATATCCGGACGAATCGGAAAGTGTTACGACCTTAGCGCCCAGTTCGATCAGTTTTTCAACAGTGTACTGCGCCACATTTCCTGATCCGGAGACCAGACATACTTTGTCTTTGAATGACTCGCTTCGCGTGGCAAGCATTTCCGCGGCAAAGTAGACGTTCCCGAAACCGGTGGCCTCAGGACGGATAAGGCTGCCCCCCCAGCCGATGCTTTTACCGGTCAGAACGCCCGTAAATTCATTTTGCAGTTTTTTATACATGCCGAAAAGATAGCCGATTTCCCGCGCACCAACGCCGATATCACCGGCCGGCACATCGGTATTGGGTCCGATATGCCGGAACAGTTCCATCATGAAACTCTGACAGAACCGCATAATTTCCTGGTCGGTCCGGCCTTTGGGTGAAAAATCCGATCCGCCTTTGGCCCCGCCCATGGGAAGGGTTGTCAGTGCATTTTTAAATACCTGCTCAAACGCCAGAAATTTCAAAATGCTGAGATTCACGGACGGATGAAATCTCAGCCCGCCTTTGTAGGGACCAATGACACTGTTCATCTGAATACGATATCCACGATTGACGTGAACCTGGCCTGCATCATCCATCCAGGGTACACGGAACAGAATCACCCGCTCCGGTTCAATCAGTCTTTCCAGAATGGCCGCCTGTCGATAATCCGGATACCGCTCCAGCACAGGCTGAACTGTTTCAAAAACCTCTTCGACTGCCTGATGGAATTCTTTTTCATATGGGTCCCTGTTTTTCATGTATGCTATGATATCGGTCATTTAGCGTCTCCTGCTCGTTAAGGGTTTCGTTCAATAATGACACCCAGAGACTTGCTCCCCTGGATTTTGACAATTAACGGATGTTCCAGCCGAACATGTCGAATATACCGGGTTTCTTGCGCCCAGGCAAATCCATCGATCTGTTTCCAGTCCAGAATATCGCCCGAATCTTCAACAACGGTGATATAGGGAATACCGATCGATGTGATGTTCTGAAAGAAATGAGAACCCTGGGAAGGATCAGCGTGAATCTGGGCGTTCTTCAACTCGATGATAGCGCCTACACACGATATATGATGCCACTGGACCGGAATACCCAGCCATTTGTCCGCCGATCCCCATCTGCCCGGGCCGATCAGTAGAAAAGGCCGCTTTTCCCGACTGAGTCCGGCATTCATTCTGCCAATCTCATCGGCCATCTGCTCGGTGGCATTGCGTTGAAATGCAAACGGTTTTACATAAACGATATCTGAAATACAATCAAGCTTTCCGTTGCCAAGTGCATGCCGGGAAAAACACAGCGGCTGTTTCAGGTCATCTTCTGTAATGACCACATTCTGCTGATCGATTTCTGTTGCCATGGGTCGCATCTGAAGCAAATAGAATTCGCATTTCCGTTGAAACTCAGACCCGATATTGACGGCAAACTCGATTTCCACCGGACACCCCATCCCCTTTCTACCAAAATCTAGCAGATCGGAAAGCAATTGCGGCAAGGGAAACAGATTGTACTTAAGTATGGAGGCGAATGTGGCGATCTTTGCACCCGGCAAGTGACCACTGTCCCGAATCCGATGTTCGTCCTGAATATAGACACTGGAGAGCATTCGAACGGGATACTCGGTTTGCGCTTCATCGATTTCCCGTTTTTCAAGATTGGCAAAGCTGTCGAAACTGAGTTCATCGGGATATCCGCGGATTTTGAGTGCATAAAAATACCGCTGACAATTGCTTAGAATGTCTTCGACCGTAGTAAACTGCGGAAGCATCCGGGGGAATTTCGGCGAGAACCGGACAGATTTTTCACCTTCCACCACGGTTTTACCCATACCCAATGCCATGTGGGCAATGCCGTCTTCGGCTTTCATATTGAAAACCGGATAAAAATTATGGGACTGAACGATGCCGGACATTGCCGGATAAAAATAGTCGCCGTAAGCTTCACCGGCTAGTTGCTGAATAATCACGGCCATGGATTCTTCCTGGGGCCGGCTGACCGAATGACGCGTAAAGGATCGAGGGTCTTCGTAATAGGTTGAGGCATATACCCGCTTGATGGCATGGATCAGATGGCTGAGCCGAACCGCCGGGTCAGGATGATTGTTTGGAATCATGTATGTCCGGTAGAGTCCGGAGTAAGGCTGATACTGCGCATCTTCCAGAAGACTCGACGAACGGACGGACAGCGGATAATGAACCTGCGCCAGAAATGCCTCCATATCCGATATCAGCCGGTTCGGCATTTCCGATCTTAAAAAAATATCCGTGATTTCTGGGTCTGAAAAATTGTTTTTTGCGCAATATTGAAGTTGATTGTCTGCAATGAATGCTTCAAATCCTTGGGTAGTAATCACCAGTGTTTTCGGAATTTGCACGGAAATCTGCGGATACGAGACAAGCGGTGTTGGGTTCTGAAACAACAGGGCGGACATGAATGCCAGACCTCTGGCTTTTCCTCCGAGAGATCCATCTCCGATCTTGACAAAATCCATGATGTCGGCATCGAATGTTTGGGCTCTGAACTGAGCCACCACCCCTTTTTGCTGAAGTTTTCGTACCGTGTGAATACCGGAGATGATATACTGCCGGATGTCTGCCGAACTCTGAAATTCGCTGGCCTGAACCGCCCGGAAAGTGGATGCCAGCGCAAATTCGGACCTGGCCATCAGCCAGTTGGAAAAATGATTACGGGTGGCATGATACAGCAGGGATTGATCTGGAATTTGGGATAATTTCAGCTCCAATGTTCTCAGACTCGAAGCCCTGTCGATTTCTGTTCTGTCCGGCAGCCGAAAAACGAAATCACCGAACCCCAAGTGATTCAGAAAAAAATCCTGAAGTTCGAGAAGCAGATCGGGAGAATTTTTATCCAGAAAGATTGCCGGAATACGGTCGGCTTTTATCCGGTTATGGGAGTCCGAACTGAGCAGCAACATCGGAAGATCCGGAATTTCCTGTTTTATGATGGTTAAAAAATCCACACCTGCCCGGTCATCCAGCTTGCCATTTCGGGGAATCCGGGTGTCGGATAAAATGCCGAATAAAAAGGATCGGTATTTTTGGCAGAGTTCCATGGCTTCTTCATACGTTTCAGCCAGCATGATCTTGGGTCTGGACCGCATGCGCAGCAGCCTGTGTTCCTCGTTGAGCCCAACGCCTAATACCGCCTGGGTCTGTTTGACGATCTCCTTATATATCAGCGGCAGAAAAGATGAATAATACTGGGGCGAATCTTCCACCAGAAGCAGCACGCGAACCATGGCCCGCTGTGTATCCCGGTCGATGTTGAGCCGATCTTCCGCATTTTTAACCAGCGCCAGCAGAAGATCTGAATTTCCAGACCAGATAAAAACCTTGTCAATACCCATCAATTTCCGATATTCGCCCGGAGGGAAGATGGACCGCAGGCTGTGGCAAAGTAAAATCACCGGCAGATCGGGGTACTTTGCCTTTATTTTTACACCCAGCGCCTGTGCATCCATATCATCGAGGTTTGGCATGGTGATCACCATGTCGAACGATTTTTGCTCCAGAAGGATCAGTGCGCTCCGCCCGGAAGAAGTCCGGGTGACCCGTGGCGGCAGGCTTAAGTTCAGGCCGATGTACTCATTGACGATACGGGAGGCCAGGCTGCGATCCTCTTCCATGATATAGGCATCATAGGGGCTTGAAATCAGGAGTATCTCACGAACCTTGATGGTCATGATCTCATGGAACATTTTGAACTGGGAATAGAATTCGTTGGGCAGTTCACTGTTTTGTTGCGTCATCGATAAGTACCCGGTAATTAGTTGTTCAGATCAATGTATCACACCCGTATTTTTCAATTTTCTGTGCGATCTTTGCAATGCGTAACAACTTCAGTCAATATCAGACTGTGCGGAAGGAGGATCAAAGACGGTATTGGCGGAAAGGGGGTCTAAAATCAGGCGCCCTTCGGGAGTCCATACCTTGGGGGACAGGTCGGCTTCATCCCGACCGCAGCGCATCAGGCGATCGCAGGTCATGATCCAGCCAAGAAAAAAACCGTAATCCTGAAAGGCTTCCTTACTGTAATTTGAACAGGATGGACGCATCCGGCACCGGTTGCCGACCGCCGGGGAAATGATTTTCTGGTAAAATGAAATAGGGAATAAAAAAATCGACATTTCCTGATTTGATCCATTTTCAGATGGGTCCGAATCATGGGCCGGAGTCGTATCCGCAATCGCCAGAAACGAGCAGACCATCAGCAATAAAAGTGTTTTCATGAGTTTGATCATTGTTTCAGCCGAGTGAAGGACAGTATTTCAGGCAATGCTCTGGGTCACCCGAAGAACTTCCTCAAATGTCGTGAAGCCGCTCAGCACCTTGGAAACACCATCTTCCCCAAGCGTGATCATCTGCTTTCTAAGCGCTTCCTGTTTGATGCGGCCGGAATCATAGGTTTTAAGGATCAGATTTTTCAGCCCGCTGTCCATCACCATCATCTCGAAGATGCTGGTCCGTCCCCGGTATCCGGTATGAAAACAGGCCGGACACCCTGTTGCCTGGTAAACAGCCCCCTTCAGCAGATCCCGCGTCAGCCCCATGCTGTTTAAAACCGTATCCGATGGGATATAAGGCGTTTTGCATTGCTCGCACAGGACCCGGATCAGCCGCTGGGCGGCCACGGCAATCACCGATGACGAGATCAGAAACGGTTCCACACCGATATCCACCAACCGGGTAATGGCGCTGGCCGCATCGTTGGTGTGCAGGGTCGAAAACACCAGGTGACCGGTCAGCGCAGACTGCACCGCAATATCGGCAGTTTCCTTGTCACGGATTTCTCCCACGAGGATCACGTCCGGGTCCTGACGGACAATGGATCGAAGCCCTTTGGCAAACGTCAGATCGATTTTGGGATTGACCTGAATCTGGCTGATGCCCTTCAGTTGATACTCCACCGGATCTTCGATGGTGATAATGTTGATGGATGGCTTGTTGATGGCTGACAGGATGGCGTAAAGCGTCGTTGTTTTCCCACTTCCCGTGGGCCCGGTAATCAGAAATATGCCGTTGGGAAAGGTGGTCACTTTTTCCAGAAGCTGCCGCTGCAGTGGGGAAATACCCAGCTCGGTCAATGTCAGCAGAGAACCGGACTTGTTCAGAAGCCTCAGCACGACCCGTTCTCCAAACGCCGTCGGTATGGTGGATACCCGGATATCGATTTCCTGGCTGCCGAGCCGGATGTTCAGTCGGCCATCCTGGGGGAGACGCTTTTCCGCGATATCGAGCCTTGACATAACCTTGATGCGGGAGATGAGTGCCGGCTGCATCCACTTCGGGGGCGTAAGCAGGTCATACAGAATGCCGTCCACCCGGTACCGGATTTTCAGGCTGTCTTGATAGGGCTCGATGTGAATATCGCTGGCCCGGGCGCGAATGGAGCGGGTAATGATCTGATTCACCAGTCGGATAATGGGCGCCTCACTGCTGTCATCCAGCAGATCCGCCGTCACTTCCATCTCCGATATCTGCCCAGAAGAATCGTCTTCCAGCGTTTCAACCAGGTTTTCATCGGAATCCAGGTTTCGGTCGTAACTCAGGGTGATAGCTGACAGTATCACGGTGCGCGGAGACAGAACCAGTTTGAATCGACGGATGGACAAGAGCTTGAGCAGGTCGTCAACCGGCTGGAAGGATGACGGATCATGAATCGCAATCACCACCTGGTGGTCGGCCTCCGGTTCCGGTGAGTTCCGTATGGTTTCACCCCTGAGCTTCAGAGGCACCAGAACATGGTTTTTCAGAAACTGGATGGGAATCTTTCGGGAAAGGGCCTCACCGCCAAAAAGCGTGTCCACGGTCATGGGAAGATCCGACCAGACCGGAATATCGTAACAGGCGCCGGCACATTCCAGAAACTGAAGCTCGGTAATCAATTTCTTCTGAACAAGGATATCGCAGATGCCAACACCCCGGGCGTCGGCCAGTTTTTCGGCTTCCTCCCGGGCTGCATCGCTGATGCCGCAACGGTCAACGATCGTTTGCTCAAGGGATGGAGTCATTGGCATTGTCCGTCCTGGCAGACTCGGGATTGTCACTCTCGACTTTTTTCCGGATGCGATCCATCTGTTCCTCTTTGGAGCGGTAAATCGCCTCGCCTTCCTTCGGATGGGCGACCACATGAGGCGTCATGAACACAAAGAGATTGGTTTTCTCCCTGTTTTTCGTACGGGATTTAAAGAGCCATCCCATCCCTGGAACATCTCCGATACAAGGCACCTTATACTCGGTCAGAGACAGGCTGTCGTCTATCAATCCGCCGATCACCACCGTGTTGCCGTCCTGAACCAGAACGGTTGTGGAAATGGTGCGCTTGAAAGTGGTCGGCCTGTCGCCGATAGCCGCCGTAATGGCAGTACTATTGGTCTGATCCAGCTTGGTCACTTCCTGGGCGATATTCAAACGCACCAGACGGTCTCTGCTGATCTGAGGCGTTATTTTCAGGGTAATACCCACATCCCGGTATTCATAGGTATTGAAGGATTCAAAGGTGCCGGTGGTGCCGGACTTGGTCTGGTAGGGAATGTTTTTTCCCACCGTTATCGCAGCCTCTTCGTTGTCGGTGGTCAGAATCTGGGGGGTGGACAGGATGTTGACATCCTTGTCTTTTTTATAGGCCTGGACAACGGCCGCCAGACCCGGAAACTGAATCCCGCCGATGTTCAGGGTTTCACTCAGAATTCCCAGGGAAAATCCGGTCGGCAGGGCGCCAAGCTTGGCTTGATCAAGCGCCGGGGAGGGGATCATCCCCGAGACATTGGGATAGGCGCCGGCGCCGCTGAATCCGCTGCCGAAAGCAGCAGGTCTGCCGTCGATACTGGTTGTTCCCATGGCGATCCATTCGGTGCCGATCGTAAAATCCTTGTTCACGTTCACTTCCATGATCAGGCATTCGATATAGACCATGGCCCGGGGGATATCCAGCAGCCGGATGACCTCTTCAAGAGCGGCGTATTCGCTCTTTTCCGCCATGATCACCAGGCTGTTGGTGGCCTTGTCGGCCGTAATTTTCACTTTTTCGGATAACACACCCGGCTTGTCTGCCTTATCTTTGTCAGACGCACCGCCCGATTTTCCGGGCATGTCCTGAAGTACCTTGACCAGTTCTTCAGCCTTGGCGTTCTCTAAATAATAGACCCTGAGTTTTTCGTTTCCCTTGGGGGTTTCCTTGTCGAGTTCCTGAATCAGATTTTTGACTTTCTGGGTATATTCATCGCCTGCCATGACCACCAGGGCGTTGGTTCTATCATCGGCAAACACTCGGATGCCGGCATCGGCATCTTCTTTTCCGGCCTTGGCAGCGGTCTGAAAAATGGAATCCAGCAGCCTGGCCACCTGGGACGCCGCCGCATGGCGAAGCACAAATACCGATATTTCTTGCCCGGAACTGGAGACATCGATGGCTTTGATCATGCGCATCAGCCGCTGAATGTTGGAGTGCAGATCCGTAATGATCAGCGTGTTCGTGGGCGGATAGGCCATCAGCACACTGCTCTTTGAGATGAGGGGAACAAAAAGACGGGAGATCAACACGGCATTGGCATATTTCAGCGGCATCACCTGGGTGATGATCCGGTCATCCGAAGTTCCGCCAGACTCGCGGAGCAAGGTATCGATGCCGCGGGTACGCGCTTCAGAAATTGGCACGATCTTGACCAGGCCTCCGGATTCGATGGCAGTAAAACCATAGACTTCCAGAACCGATTCAAATACCTTATAGGCTTCGGCCACGGTGATCTTGTCCGGAGAAATGATCGTGACCTTTCCGGAAACCCGCTGGTCCACCACCATGTTTTTTCCGGTCAGATCGCTGATAAATTTGATCAGGACAGCAATATCCACATTGTTGAAATCAATCGATATCAGCCCATTCGCGCCACTTGCGCCGTCGGCCGGCTTCTGGGGCTGGGCGCCTTTTTCTTTTGCAGCAACCGGCAGATGCCACAAGAGCAGCAGCAGTAAACATACCACCCAGCATTTACCGGCTGAAATACAAAACTTCCATAATTTCATGACCTGATCATTTTCCTGTAGGTTATAGAGTCGTAAACATTCATGACGCAGGTGTGGCCTCCCATAAACAAAAACCGTTTTTAACGCCTTCATTCAATAGCATAGTCAAGAACTTCCTCCCTGCCACCCCGCTTGAGCTGAATCTTAAGGCGGGAAGCGGACTTCATGCCGGTATAAATCTTCATGGCATCATCCACGGACTCGATGGCTTTTCCATCCACACCGGAGAGAATGTCTCCGCTTCTCAGTCCGATCTGGCTGAAAAACGAATCCTGAGGGATGCCGCTGATCATCAAGCCATCGGGCTTTCCCTGGTTGAAATTCGGAATGATCCGCACCTGCTTCATGAGCTGGTTGATATCCTTGATGGCGTCATCAATCTGGGAGCGCTTGACGCTGATGACCTGCTGTCGATCATCTACCTGGGCCGGCGCCGCGGTGTTTGCCGAGGGCAGTGAAGCCGGCCCGCTGGTCCACCGATCCATCTCGAGGACTTCTTCTCGGCCCCCCACCTGAAGCACGATTTTTCCTTTCAGGATCACGAGTACCACGGCATCCTGAATGGCGTCACCGACTCTGACCAAGTATTGGCCCTTGCCTGAAGCGTCTTCGATAACGGCACAGGCCGTGTTTTCCGTTCCGGAAATGGTTCCGCGAAGCTTTAGTTTCAGCCGGGTCTGCCGCAGCCTGTCGATATCGGATGAAATGCGCTGTTGATCGGAGGGTTCCCGGGTGCCGAAAAGATTCCGCCGGGAAATGACCGCATATTCCGTAAATGGATGAACCGCCGCTGCCGTATTTTTACGGAACTCTTTTTCAGGCGTGCTGAACATGACGCAAGGCGAAAGCTCTGCAAGAATCAGGCGGTACCCGCCTTTCACGCAGAAAAATACCGCCCCTGCCAGCAGCAGGACCTGCAGCAGAACAATCGCTCGATTGATCCAGTCTGATGTATTCATTGATTGTTTTTCAAGTTGATGCAATTGCCTATTTAAACGAAAACACTGGGGATTCGAAGGTTCCGGCGATCTGAAATGGAATCCCGCCGCCATCAGCTTTGGGATTGGGAATCCCTCCCCCCAGAAAGCTGCCCTTCAGACGGGTCAACGTCTCCGGTTTCAGATAGATAACGCCGGAAATCTCGAGCCGGCTCTTTTCAACCGGCGTCTGCACCTGAATCCCTCCGCTCAGGCGCCCGTCCATCTGAGTTCCCTCTGCAGTCAATGAAAGGATATCCAGCTTATCCCCCTGCCAGCCGATATTGATCTGAATCTGCTTGAACTGAAAACTGCCGATCACCGGAAGCGGCAGGTCCATGGCAATTTCAGCCAGCTCCATACGAACGGACAGGGGATGCCGGCTTCTGTCCTGAAGCAGGGAAAACAGCCCCGGCAACACCCGGATCTGGTCTGCCTGCACAGCGGACTTGTTTTTGAGCGACACGGCGATGTTCTCGACTGCCAGACCCGGCGGCATCGTCAATCTCAGTCTGTCGATCGATAGACTGGCATCCGGCGTCAACTGACTAAAACGGCACTGGATATGCCGGATGAGCTCATCGGAGGGGAAGAGAAAAACACCCCAGATGCCGGTCAGCACCAGACAGCAGCCCACATAAACCGCAATAATTCGTATTCTATGGCGCAATGGTTTCCACCCAGAGAATCACATCGATCCCTTCAGCAGACGGGCCGGTTCTGGCGATCGCTGCCTTTTTGACCCTGACCAGACTGTCGGCTGTTTCAACGCCATAGAGAAAGGCCGAGAGCTGATGGAGAGAAATGGACTGAAGTTTCATCTCCACCTGAGAGACTTTGAAATCGCCGGTCTCGACATCTCGTCCGGTAGGTTTCATGTAGGCGATATGCTCCTTGACCCCGGTGCTTCCAGCCGAATGATCCAGATATGAAAACAGCGTAAAGCCTTTTTCCCTGTGAGTCAGGCGACTGCGGGTTTCTTCCGCGTTTTGTTTCAGCATCGCAACGGTTTTCTGCAGCCCCTCTATTTCCGCAAGTTCCATCGACTTTGTCAGTATCGCCTGATCCAGCGATTTTCGATGACCGATCACCGGAAAAACGCCCCATTCCGCAACCATCAGGCCGCCAACCAGAATCAGCACGGAACAGATGGCGATTCGCTCCCGCTTGTTCAATTGAACCGGCAGTCTCATATCTTGACATCCAGGTGAAACTGAATGCGGCTTCCCGTATTGTCCACATTCGCCGATACGATCGTCACCAGTGAGAATCCGCCGTTCGGGCCTTCCAGCCGGCGTTTGATTTCTTCCACAAAATTGAAAGATTCGGTATGGCCGGTGAGTTGAAGACCGCTGTCATCATAAACGAATCGCACCAGTTCAACCGGAACATTCTCGGGGATGCGACTGCTGATTCTGGCAAGAATATCGACAAAACGCCCCTGCCCCTTATCATCTGAACCCGGAATCCGACGCTGCGCATCCCGGACATGCTCCCGCATCTGATGCAGCGGCTCGACAATCGTCGTGATCTCAGGAAACGTACCGGTCAACACCTGTTCGATCCGGCGGTTTAGAAAGTCCAGTCGTTTTTCCAGAATCTGCGTGTCGATTCGTACATAGGCAAAAGCCGCCAGAACCATCAACCCTGCCATGCCGGCGGTTCTCAGCAGGCCTGTTCGGTACGCAGCCCAGGAAGTTTTCAGTCCGAACGCCCCTTTTCGCAAATTCAGACCGGAAAGACCGATCATTCTCACCATCGCCGCAGCCAGGGCGGAATCGCCGGTCTCCGGCCGCCAATATGACGGCGGGTCGGATTGAAGACGGATATCGGCATCGGCGACAAGATTCACCGGTTGGACGGGTAGATCACATGTTTCGGAAAGCATGGCGGCGACTGCCGAAACATCCGACAGAGAGCCTGAAAGAAATATCCGGTCAATCCGAGTTTCCTTACAGGAAGCCAGAAGGGTCTGCCGAATCAGGGGAAAAAGGTCGGAAGATATTTTGGCCGCCGAAGAAAATGTTCCGGAGCCGGGAAAGGCGCGAATGACTACCAATGTTCGGGAAAGTACCAGAAACAGCGACGTATGGTTCTTGTCCGCATCCACCAGCAGCCAGCTTGAAGGACTGCGTAGCGCATGCATCAGGCAAAGCGACAGGGCGTACCCCCCCGGCACGATGCGTTCCGGCTCCAGACCGCACTGCTTCAGGCAAGACAGGTAGGCGGATAGTTGCGATTTTTCGATGGCGGCCGTCAATATCCGGGTCGATGCCGCCCGGGGCGCCGCACCCATCAGTTGTCTGAGCCTGCTGATGAATTGATTACCCGGTTTCGTGCAGCCAACCGGAATGAAATCTATCGCCAGATCATCGGCGGGAACCGGCAGACTCTGCTCGAGTGCATAAGGCAGCGTTTGATCGATTTTCTGTGGATCCGTAAACGGCGAAAAGATATTTCGAAAAAAAAACCGGTCTGACGGAATGGCTGCAATGCAAACCGCATTGGAAATATCCGCCTGTCCGGAAACGGTTTCAAGGCAGGATTTCAGCCCTTTTTCCAGATCTTCCGGCTGATCGAGAACAACATGGCCATGGGCTTCCAGCCACGTTCCCTTGTAACTGCCCCGTATCAGAACCGCAGAGACTGCATTTTCACGAAAATCCACACCCAGAATTTTTATGGCCATAACCTATCACAACCAAGGACTGAAACAATCCGCTCAACTCTTTTTTCACTCTACAAGCCAGGTGAGTATCTTGCAGATATACTTTCTGGTAATCGGATCATTTTCCCGATGAACCAAGGCGGTTGCCATCACGGAAACGTGATCCATCCGAGCGCAAGCCCGAATCCGGAACAGATCGCTCGACAGGGTGATCAGCCGCGGATCGATCAGGACTCCCTGAAGACCGGGCACCTGCTTATACCATGAAGGAGAAGAAAGATCATGAATATATTTCGTGTCCGACATCTCACCGCGATAATCCAGCAGGAGCTGAGCCATATCCTCTTTTCCGGAAGGCAGCATCGCAGCCAGCACCAGTTGCTCCGCCGTATTGATGTTGATCTTGCCGGAAAACCCCGCAGGCAGAGCGCCTTCTCCCCGGTACGCCGTGATATAGTCCGAAATTCCCCTTTCGTTTGGTAAGCCGTAAAACAGTTGCGCCGTCATCCCCTTTATCCGCATCATGTCTCCGATGTGGGGGATGGGTCCGTTTCGGCAGGGATACGGCGGCGTCAGTCCCTCATAGTAGTCGGATTCCGCACCGTTCATACAGGAAAGGGCGTCATCATCTTTGGAATCCATCCAGTCTTTCATCGCACAGATAACGGTATCCGGCTCAAAAGGCTCTTTCGGTGAAATCCGGGAGTGCATGATCCTTAAAAACCGATCCCACAACAGGTGCTGGGATTCATTGTACTGCCGGCCCTCCGCTCCCTGAACCAGGGCATTGACCTGAATTTTTCCTTGCTCGTCCTGAATGACAACGGAAAGCTCGCCGGCTTCAAATGCCAGTTCCGACACAACCGCCTGAACGATATCGGGATTTGCCCACGGCTCCTGAACAGAGTCGGTTTCACTATCCGCCTTGTCCCGGATCAGCAACGCCATGGCAGCCTGGACACCGGATGCGGCCATGGCAGACAGCGTCGTCCGGTTTTGTTCGATGAGCGCCCGTGTCGCTGCAGATCGGCCCCTGCGATTCATCTCTAAAGACACCGCCACCAGCACACTAAGAATGGCCACCGTTATCAACAGGGCGATTCCCGAGGAATTCAGCCGATTGCTCTTTCCGTTCATCACATCACAGCAAATCAGAAGTTCATGGTCTGAAGCATCCATTGCCGCAAACCACCTGCATCAGTTCATCACGGGTGATGATCACCGATACATCCGGAACCTGCTTTCGAATATTGTCCACGCCCCCTTCCTGCCGGTCCACAAGAATGACGACCTTGACTACATCCATGCCTTCCGATCGGGCCCGTTCAACGGCCTTTAGGGTGGAGCCGCCGGTCGTAGCCACATCATCGATGATGGCCACCCGGTCTCCGGGCTGGAGGTCTCCTTCGATCCACCGGATCATGCCGTGATCTTTCCGGGTTTTTCGAATGGAAAATGCCTGAATCGGATTTCCCTGAAGTTCCGAGACAAACGCCGTTGCCACCGCGATGGGGTCCGCACCGAAAGTCAGTCCGCCGATGCCGGCGACCTGAACATTCCGGATTGCCTCGTAAACGAGATGTCCGGTTAAGAACATGCCTCTGGGGCTTAAGGTCGTGGGCTTGCAATTGACATAAAACTGGCTCATCTGGCCGGAAACCAGCTTGAAAATCGGCTCCTGGCTGAACTGGAAGGATTTATTACAAAGAATTTGGATCAGTTCTTGTTTCATAAATAGCTCTTTCTGATATTTTTTCGCCGGGTCGCGATGCATTGCCCGATTCGCTCAACCCGGCATACATGCTGCGGCCACGGATGGTTTCCGACAGCGGTCTTCCAAAGATAAAGTCGAGCATATCCGGTGTAACTCCGGCCTTCTCGACGACAAGCAGGCGAATCGATTGATCGTATGCAATCATTTCCTGAACCGCTTTTATTGCATCGACGCCGCCGGATGGCGAATCGAGCAGTTCTCGAAGCACCACATGGCTGCATCGCTGGTCATGATCCGCAATCAGATCCAACAGGGCCGGAATGCCGGAAAGAAGATCCTTTCTTATCAGTCGGTTCCGTGCGTATACGGCCTCGATATCCCGCGTATCCCAGCATTTAAGGATACGGCATTCCAGGGGCCGGTTTTCGTAAATGAGACAAGCGGGTCCGGTGCTGTCCAGATAAATACAGCGCCAGGTCCGGTTCCTTCCCTTGATCTTGATCATTTCAGTTTCAAGGGAAATCAGGCAGCCCCGGATGGCATCATTGACCCGTTCGCCTTTTCGCAGGGTAACTAAATTCGTGGCCGGAATCAGACCGGCATCGATGAGCATCCGGTCTTCGACATGAAACGTGGGTCCGCCTTTATCACAGCAGGTTCCGCAGCGCCTGCACGCTGTAAAAGGCAACGGGTTCATGGACATTCGGCCAAGGGGGAGGCGTCTTCGTGAATGTCGGCAGCGCTCCAGCCGGAAAATCGCATCAGGATCAACAGTCCGGGAATGGCTGCCAGCACACAACCGGCAAAAAACCAGTTCCAACCCATAGCCTTTGCCAGAAACCCGGTGGGCGCAGACACCAGAACCCGCGGAACCCCCATCAGGCTAGAGAGCAGGGCATACTGAGTGGCGGTAAACCGCTTGTGGGTCATGCTGGCCATAAATGCAGTAAACGCCGTAGTTCCCATGCCGCCGGTAAAATTTTCAAATGCAATGACGGTTGAAAGAGCCGAAACGCTGGGTCCCGTAACCGTCAGCAGCATGAATCCGGCTGTGGAAACCGCCTGAAGGATGCCAAATATCCACAAACTGCTTCCGATACCGATACGAATCATCCAGATGCCGCCGACCAGGCTGCCGGCGATTGTCGCCCAAAAACCAAAGAGCTTGACAACCGCGCCGATCTCGGTCTTGGAAAACCCGATATCCAGGTAAAACGGCGTGGTCATGGCGCTGGCCATGCTGTCTCCGATTTTATAGCAGAGGATAAACGCCAGAATCCACCAGGCGCCGTTGCGGGTAAAATATTCCCTGAGAGGCGCCAGCACCGCTTCGGAAAGCGTTCTGGGGACGCCATACGGCTGTTCCGGCTCTTTTGAACAGAATGTGGTGACCATGCAGGGAATCATGCAGGCAGCCATAATCAAATACACCCCGGAAAATGGCAGGTGATCCGATAGAATCAGTCCGCCGCCAGATGCAAGAAGCATTCCCACCCGATAGCCATTTACATACAAGGATGAACCCAGACCCAGCTCTGCATCACTCAAAGATTCCCTTCGGTAGGCATCGACAACGATATCCTGGCTGGCGCTGAAAAACGTTACCAGAAATGCAGCCCCGGCCAGCAGCCATGGATGTTGCGAGGGATTCGACAGACCCAGTCCGGCAATGGCGGCCATCAGACCCAACTGGGTAATAAAAAGCCATCCACGCCGTCTTCCCAGAAAAGGAAGTGTGATGCGATCTATAATCGGCGCCCATAAAAACTTGACCGTATAGGGAATTCCCACCAGAGACATCATCCCGATCACGGACAGGTCAACCCCCTCTTCTTTCATCCATGCCTGAAGCACGGACAGTGTCAGAAGAAGGGGAAGACCACATGAAAACCCCATGAGAAAGGTTATTGCCATGCGACTGCTGAAAACAACCTTTATCCAGGACATCATATGCAGGGATGAGGGCTTATTGCGCAGCGGCGTGGTCCAGTTGCGCCGGCAGAATCACCGGCCCGAATTGTTCCTTTAAGGCCAGCAGTGCCTGCCGCTGACGATTCAGGATATCGAAGAGTTTCTGCGGAAGATTCGTTTCCTTTGCATAGGCAGCAAGCTGTAAATCGATTCTGGAAACGATATGATCCACATACAGGGAAAACTGCCGGATATAAAGATCTTCGGAATAGTCCTTGTCGATGATCGAATTGAACAAGTGCTTCAGATCGGCATACCGGGGGATATACCCGATCGGGGTTTCAATGGCATCCACATCGCCGTTGGCCCGGCGTTCGAGCCAGGCCAGCCAGACCTTGACATCACGCTTTTCACCCAACAGTTTTTTTCCGTCTCCCCCTCTGGCCTCATGGGTGAGAAAATAATTCAACCCTGCCATCACGGGTTTTTTGCTCGGTGCGATCCGGGGATTTCCGAAAAATTGGAACTGGGCATCCATGTAGTCGCCCAACGCACCGGGAATAAACGGAGCATTGGCCCACGGAGCACGTTTGACGCCGGTTGCGCCAACCTCGGTTGCCGTTGCAGCCGATACAATGCAGGCCCCGATGACCACCCCTTCATCAGCGGTTTTGGCTGCCCAGACCGGCGGCATGGTATTGCTGTCTCTGCCGCTGTAAGTGATGACGCGGGTTTCAGCACCTTTCGGATTCTCGGCCTCATCCGAATAATTTTCCAGGGCTATTGAAGAAAGCGTACATCGCGAATTGGAATGAGACATCGGAACCGGTTTTCCTTTTTCATCCACCATTCCCGGCTCCCAGTGGCCCTGAAAATTGATTCCTTTCGGTGGGATATCTTCAAGGTGTCCGGCCCAGTGGGGAATTCCGGCATCATCTACCAGCACATTCGACCAAATGACTTCTGTTCCGGGATTTCGCAACACTTTTACAAGTTTGGGATCCCCTTCGTGATTGACATCCTCGAGAATTCCGAAAATTCCACATTCCGGATTCACAGAGCGGATTGATCCTTGCGCGTCGATCCACATCTGAGCCAGGTCGTCTCCCACGAAAAAATTGCCGGCCATGGCTGTCGTGGTTTTTCCGCAGCCGCTGGGAGCCGCCCCCGCAAACCAGGTAACGCGCCCGCCGGGACCTTCGATTCCGGTGATGAACATATGCTCGGAAAGCTCGTTACCCCGGTTTTCGTAAACCGCCTTATCGACCGAAAACCGGTGATTGCCTTTTTTCATCAGCAGCGTGTTTCCTGCATAAGTGCAGTTGAAACTGTAAGTGGTCTGATAACTGCGATCCATGAAAACCCGCGCGTTGGGCAAGTCTTCGGAGCGGTTTTTTCCTTCGCTGTGGATGTTTGTATAAAAATGTTTCAGGCGTTTGACTTCTTCATCGAAACGGTCATAAATATTTCGGTAGAGGAGTTCGGCACTGTGGGTGACATACGCCGAGCTGGTGATTTCCATCGCGGGATTGGATACGGGTGAACCGGCAGGTCCGCGGATATAAAACCCCACCATCATGATCTTGCCGCGCATGATTCCGCCCATTATTTCACGAATGTCCCGCAGGGCGTTCTGACGCAGCATTTTATTGGCCAGAGAGCTGACGAGATCGCCTTCGTTGGCGACATAAAACGTTCGATCGAGGATTCTTCCCTGTTCTTCCTTTAAATCAAAATGCAGGGTATGGTTGACCATGGCCAATGGGCGTTCTTCACCTTTTTGAAGGGCAAGGCTCCGGATAAATTGCCTGTCCGCCGCTGAACCCGTATTGACAAAAACCGCATCCGGTTCGCACATGGAAATGGCATTGGCAATTTTCAACAGAGCGGCTTCCGTTTTAATTTTCTGAATTTTTGAAAGGTTTGCGGCATCCATCTTTTTTTCAAAAAGAGATTCTGCCATTTCCAAGGTAGATACCCCACCAATCTCCAAGGCGATGTCGGCTCCCTGGTTTTTAATGACCATGATTTATAACTCCTTTTGTTTTTTCACCGCAAAGGCGCAAAGGACACAAATCAACGTCCGTTTTTCATTGGTTTCTCTTTGCGATCTTTGCGCCTTTGCGGTGAATATCAGTTAAAGAATACGTCAACTGTAGGTTCCGATGATGATATCATTGAGGCTTCTTTTGGGAACATGATGCACCCCGCGGCCGTCTCGCCAGTATCGGATACTGCCGTCTGCGCCAAGCGGCTCGACGACGATTTCTTCGCGAGGCACACCCAGGGCCAGAACCAGAAGTATCTTGAGCTGCGCATTCAGGTTCAGCACATCCCGAAGCTTTTCCCGGCTCACAGCACCCAGCATACACCCGGCAAGTCCTTTTTCTCGGGCGCCCAGCAGAATACTCTGCGAGGCGATACCGTGATCGCATCCAAAATCCTGAGTGATGGATGTATCTCCCAGCACAACGATATAACCGGACGGCCGTTCTCCTTCCAGGGGGCCCGGCCAGTCTTTGAGATAGGCAGCCCATGCCAGGCAGGAGAATATCTCGGCATTTTTTTCCGGATGACAGCACACAACATATTTCAATGGCTGCAAATTGGCTGCGGATGCCGATAGACGGGCCAGATTGACGAGTTCATTCAGCGTATCCATCTTTAATGAACGACTTTGAATGAATCTTCGACAGGACCGGTTTTTTCGAACCAAATCTTCTAACATACAACGCCTCCTTGACAGGACAATTTCTCCGGAACAGGCATCTGTTGCTGAAGCCAGAGCAGCACCTTCGCAAATTCATGCTGAAGTTCCTGCATCGCATTGCCACGATGGCTGACCCGGCTCTTTTCTTGAAGCGTCATTTCTGCAAAGGTCTTCTTCAGGGGCGGATAATAAAAAATCGGATCATACCCGAATCCGTTTGTACCGACAGCCGCTTCGGCAACCAGTCCTTCGCATCGGGCTTCGTAGGTGAGGGCGGCGCCAGTGGGCGTGGCAATGGAAATGACACAAGAAAAGTATGCCCGGCGGTCTGCCTTACCCTTCAGATTTTGAAGCAGCAACTCACACCGCTGGGCATCCGTGAGACCGTCGCCACCGTACCGTGCCGAGTGAACACCGGGGAGCCCCCCCAACGTCGGCACAACCAGTCCGGAATCGTCGGCCAGAGCCGGCAGGCCCAGAACCCGCGCCGTAAAAGCCGATTTTTGATAAGCATTGTCATCGAAGGTGTCACCATCTTCGGCTACAGGCGGAATCGGCCCAAAATCAGAGAGGTTTTTCAGGTTCACCGGATAATTTTTCAACAACGATTCAATTTCAATGAGCTTGCCGGTATTTTTCGTGGCAACAACCAGGGTAATCCCATCCGTCACGGCATCCTCCGTATCTTGGCTAAGCAGAAATTAAGTCAAATTCGCAATCCTGCGTTTTTATAGTTCATGGCCTGTTCTTTGTAAAGTATTTTAATGTGAACGTAAATCCTCATTTATTTATTTTCTTGACAATCCACAGTTTGCCGTGGTTGACCGCATCTTGGCGTGCTTTTTCAACAACATCAACCATGGAAAGAGACTATCCGTACTGCGTCACTATTTCTCAGAAAATCTATCATTTTGATAGACGTTATTAATCTGTCTCTCATTTTGATAGATTTGCACTTAAAGTTAATGTAGGAAAGGCAGAAAAAGAGGTTGGGCATTCATGGTAACCGCTCCCCCCCCTCCTCTTTCAAAGTCTGACCGTATTAATTCATGTAGTTATATAATCTAAGGGGAGGGGGGAGTAAACGGTTACCATTCATGAACTGCATCACCACTTCTCAATACGTCTATCAATTTGATAGACGCTATTACTCGATGCCCAAGTTTTTTGCATTCATCAACAAACCGTAATTGGTAACACGCTGATGTTGTTCATGCTCAATTGATTCATTACGTTTAGCGGACTGTGTATTTTCAGTGTGTTATAAAAAACTTGATCATAGAGTATTATGACTGATGTTTCTTATGAAAAGCATTTAGCTTGGCACAAAAATTGAATATTAATCATAGCAGTTGAACAGCAACTTAACAGTTGATCAATGATCTAAAGGAGGTGAATTCTGCATTAAGACTAATTGCTGTAAAGACGAACTGTGGCCCCCAAAAAATATCTGCTCAATACTTTCAAAGGAGATCAAATGACAACAGGTAAGATTAGATGTGGTGATTTTACAAGAATGATGACGAGAATTGTTTTGACGGCTATTATCATTGTGGCGGTGGTGCTGTCCGGCAACCCGGTTTATTCCGCTTGCGACAGCACAAGCTGCATTACCGTTGGCAATGATTTGAGTATGAAGCTCTGCGTAGAATATCAGACGCTGCTATACGAATTCAAGCTTGTTTACGTTCCGAACAGCTCTGCGCTGTTTTGGAAAATGGACCCATCAACATTCAAACAGATTCAATCCGGTTCCGGAAGCTGCATCCACATCGAAAATGACTATGCCATAAAGGTTTGCTGTGCGTATGTGCAGCTTTACAAGTGCAGCTTTACACTGAATTACACATCCTATCCAGCCGATCCGACCGGATTGTACTGGAAGCTGGACCCATCAACATTCGTTTCGACTGAAGGGGATCCGCTCACTTCCTTTCAATGGCACATCCAGAATACCGGGCAGACGGCTTTCTCTAAAAGTGCAGGCACGTCAGGAGAAGATCTTCGGATGACTCAGGCCATCGGTGATCAGTTGAGCGGCCTCGGCGTGATAATGGCGGTTGTCGATTCCGGTCTTGAAATCGCCCACGAAGATATTGCTGGAAATGTGATTGCCAATGGGTCCTATAATTACGTGAACAATACAAATGATCCAACGCCTACCTCTACAGATGGCGACCACGGTACCAGCGTAACCGGGATTGCAGCCGCCTTGTCCATGAACGGCAAGGGCGGTCGGGGGGTAGCCCCGCGGACGTCGCTGAAAGGGTTCAATGCACAAAAAACCGATCAGGAACAGGATTATATCGAGTCATTGGGAGGACACCCCCGTTCAAAGGATGTAGATATTTTCAATATGAGTTACGGTGTTGATGGTCTCAGTTACTACCCTCTGTCGCCTACTTACAAGGAACTCTATGACGCGACAGCGAATAAGCTTCGCGGTGGGAAAGGCGCAATATATGTCAAATCTGCCGGAAATGAGTTCGATGATATTAATACTGGCAGCGACAAGAAGCCGGTGTGGTACACCTGTTCCGAACACAATGGTGTAAAAGGACTGACCTGCTTTAATGCCACAGCAGAAGAGACAAACTCCAGGCCGGAGGTCATCACCGTCGGCGCCTTCAATGCTTCAGGCGTCAAATCCTCATACTCGACAGCAGGATCGACGCTTTGGATATCGGCGCCCGGAGGAGAAAACGGAACAGATGCACCGGCTACCATCACAACCGATCTGAGCGGTAAAGACAAAGGATACAGCCGTAGCGATGTCGATCCAGTCAAATATCCCTTTGACGCCGGTAATCCGACATACAATCCCAATTGCAACTATACCAGCACCTTTCACGGCACATCTTCGGCTGCCCCGAACGCATCGGGCGCCATCGCGCTGATCCTTCAAACCAATCCAAACCTGACCCGCCGGGATGTCAAACTTATTCTGGCGGAGACCGCCAGAAAAATCGATCCTGACTCAAAGGCATCGTATGTAAAAGTCAATATCAACGGTGTGGATTATCAAGCCAGCGAGGGGTGGGTCACCAATGGCGGCGGGTTCAATTTTCACAACTGGTACGGCTTTGGAGCGGTGAATGTGGATGCCGCCGTAGCTATGGCGAAAAATTATCGGGCTGACAGCCTCCCTAAGCTGCTCCCGAACGAAACATTCGACAGCGCCTTGGCTACGGCCGTTGCGATTCCGGACAACGATGCCTCGGGTGTAACACGAACAATAGAAGTGTCGGAAGACCTGACAATTGAAAATTTCTTTGTTCAACTGTTGATCAACCATCCGGATACTTCCGAAGTAGGAATCGAAATCACATCTCCTCGGGGTACCAGAAGTATTCTGTTGAACATTCGAAGTTCGATAAAAAAGGGTCTGAACAAAGCAGGCGGTGTACTTCTTGGAAGCAATGCCTTTTATGGCGAAAAAACAAAAGGAACCTGGACGCTGAAAGTTCTGGACAGCCTGCCGAAGAATACCGGAACTCTGGAATTATTCAAACTGAATATCAAGGGCTATTAAGAGGTGAATTATGCATAATATTATCGATCTGGCCGGAATATCCGAAAAAAACGACAATGGTGTTGCAATTCCCATATGGATGAAAGGCACTCTTTTCATCATAGGCTTGTTGCTGATGTGTTCAGGTGTTCTTGTTCCGCAGTTTGCATGGTGTCTGGACTCGGCGCAGCGGGAGGCTTTCGTTGCTTCCCTTCCTCTGGGGGAATCCTTTGAAAATGATGGATCGACATATGTCTGGCTGCCGACACTCCGGGCCGAGAAAACCGATGCCCGGAAAGATAAGGCGATGGAAGATGTTGTTGAACGAAAAGGATTGTTTTCGGTGTACAAACAATTGCATGCAACAGACCCTTCCATCCGTACGGAAAATGAATCTGCCGGCAATGTTTCAACCTATCCTGTCGTGTATAATCCGGAGATGAAATCCATCGGTATCATCACCGGAAAACTCTGGCTGAAGCTGAAGAATATGCAGGATGCATCATTTATTGCCGATATGTATAGCATTTCTCTGTCTTTTGTGAATAACGAGATGGAGACAGCCTTCTACAACATCCCAGGGGATGTCAATATTCAGACGCTGCGAAAGCAGCTCGAGGCTGACTCCAGGGTTTTACGGGTAACACTGGACATGGTTGATATTATACAACATCTTCGGTAATTATGGGTGGGTGAGGCAGACAGCCGGCCAAAACCACTGAAACGTAACCGTTCACTCCCCCCTCCCCCTATGGCATATAAATGACCGAATTTATTATGTCTGACTTTGGAAAAGGAGGGGGGGAGTGAACGGTTACACTGAAACTGTTTACTTTTGAATCGTCCGAATTAATAAATATTTCAGACTGCACCCACTTGTATTAACAATAAAACGAAACCGTCATCACCTGCCCATCCCGGCGTTCCGACTTTTGTGACCATAGCGTTTTTATACCGTGTAACAGCCCATCTATTATGATAGAAAACGAAACATATCATCAGCTTAAAGAAGCCCTCGATAAATTCATCGAAATGATGGAAGATGGTTTCATCGATACCGATCTAAAGGGAAACGCCACCCGTTTCAACAAGGCCATCTGCGAAATCAGCGGCTACCCGCCGGAAGAATTCATTCGGCTGTCCTACCGGGATTACATGGACGAAGAGAATGCATTTAGGGTATTCCATGCGTTCAATCAGGTGTACCGAACGGGGATCGCCAATAAGTCGTTTGATTACGAGATGACCCGAAAGGACGGCATACGGCGGAACGTTGAGATTTCCATTGCCCTTCGCAAGGACAATTCGGGAAATGCAACGGGATTTCGGTGCATCACGCGGGATGTGACACTCCGAAAAAAGGCGGAGGCGGATCTGGCTACCCAGCGAAGCCATTTGGATGCGATTTTCCGAAGTGTCGATGATGCCATCATTACCGTTGATCACCACCTGAATGTGACGGATGCCAACGAGGCGGCCAAGACAATATGCGATCTGCCGCCCGATGAGCCGATGGATGGTTTTTTCAGCATTCGTAATGAAAACTGCAATCATGCCTGCCGGGATATACTGATGGAAACGGTTAGCCGAAAAACATCCATCCGGAATTTCCCCGTCAAATGTGGCCGAAAAAAATCACCCACGCAAAATGTCAGTTTATCCTGTGCACCGCTAACGGACCACACCGGCCATTTCCTGGGTGCGGTCCTTGTCATCCGGGATATCACCCGCCTGAATGACCTGGAACAGGAACTCAAGGAGCGACACCAGTTTCACCATATGATCGGAAATAGCACGGGAATGCAGAGCATTTACCGGTTGATCGAAATTATCTCCGACTACGAAGCCACCGTCCTGATAACAGGGGAAAGCGGCACCGGCAAGGAACTGGTGGCCAAAGCCGTTCATGACACGGGTGTTCGGCATTTTAAACCATTTGTCACCGTCAATTGCTCCGCACTTGCCGAACATCTTCTGGAAAGCGAATTGTTCGGCCATGTGAAGGGCGCCTTTACCGGTGCCATCCGGGATCATTTCGGGCGGTTCCAGATTGCCGATTCCGGCACCCTGCTGCTGGATGAAATCGGAGACATTTCTCCGGCGGTCCAGGTGAAGCTGCTGCGCGTGCTTCAGGAAAAGAAATTCGAACGGGTTGGAGACACAAAACCCATTTCGGTGGATGTCCGGGTCATCGCCTGCACCCACCAGGACTTGAAAGAAAAAGTGCGTTGCGGGCTCTTTCGAGAGGATCTGTACTATCGGTTGAATGTCCTTGAAATAAAAATTCCACCGCTGCGAGATCGCATGGAGGATATGCCCCTTCTGGTCACTCATTTCATTTCCCGCTTCGAAAAAAAATTCAAAATCTCCATGAATGATGTCAGCGATGACGTATTCAATACCTTCATGAAATATCTCTGGCCGGGAAATATCCGGGAATTGGAGCATTGCATTGAAAGGGCCGTGATATTAAGCCAGGGCGGCTGCATCACCTTAAGTCACATTCCACCTGAAATCATTCATCAAGCTAAAAAAGCCTATCCATCGGTAAAAATTCAATCGGCGAATGAATCGCAGGAAATTCTGAAAATCCTGAATCAAACGGACTGGAACAAGGCAAAGGCAGCCCGTCTGCTTGGAATCAGTCGAAAAACCCTGTATCAAAAAATCAATAGATACCGCATTGACCCTTTGACGCCACCCAATATGTAACCGGTTACACAGATGGGTCATTTCACATGTGTAACCGGTTACATATTTTTCTCAGATATCCCTGCCACCTCGTTCTATAATCTTTTTTAACTTCTTGAATAATAAGTATATTTTAATTTCGTTCTAATAGTCAGGATTGGCATGAATCTTGATAAGGATTGAATTTTTCTTATTCCACAATCGGAACGTCTGGTAAAGACTTGAAGCAGGAGCTTCAAGGACGTCGGTTCCCAAGCAGGAGTTTGGGAGCCGACGGAGCAAATAAATCAATTTTGAAGAAAAAATGACCGAAAATAATGATTTCTCAAAAGGATGACCCAGCATGATAGAAAAAGCCTTCTTGATTGTTTTATCAGTATTTGTTCTGTCTTCTAACGTTATATCTGCCGGTACCGTGGAGCAGGCACCATCATGTATAGAAGAAACAGGTAATTCAACACATCATGAGCCTTTCATCCGGCAAGCTTTCGAACTATCAATATCTGCAGGAAATAAAGGCAACCACACGTTTGGTGCTCTGTTGGTTTATCAAAACAGAGTTATCCTGACATCAGAGAACACTGTTAATACCGACAATAATGTTCACAGCCATGCGGAAATAAATCTCATGACAAAAGCCAAACGTGAAATACCTCCAGAAGTGCTGCGAGAAAGTACCATGTACACCAGCACTGCACCATGTATGTTATGCTGCGCATCGATGTTATATCGCAATATTGCAAGAGTGGTATATGGCGTGTCCTACAATACTTTCGCAAAAATAACAGGCTTTGAGGATAAGGGCATTTCTTGCGACAAACTTTATCAAGAAACCGGCAAAACGATTGAATGGATTGGCCCTGTATTGGAAAAAGAGGGTATGAATGTTTTTAATTATTGGCCAACAGATCCATTTCAGAACAAGATACTTAAAAATTTAGAAGAGCTTGGGATAGCAAAGCCATGCAACATGGGATTAGGTTGGGCTGCACCGGTGCCGCACACTGGCCAGACGAAATGCTACGATGTTTCCGGAAACGTCATCACCTGCCCATCCCCCGGACAACCGCTGTACGGTCAGGTTGCCAACTACATCATCCACCCGATGTCTTACACCAAACTCGACAGCAGCGGGAATACCCTGCCGGATTCGGATGCGGCAGGGTGTATGGTGAGAGACAATGTTACCGGCCTGATCTGGGAGATGAAAACGAAAGGATGGTGTCAAGAATTACGCAGATCCCCATGATGCCGACAATATCTACACGTGGTATGACAAAAATCAGACAACGAAGCGGGGGAAGGGTGGATTGGGAGACAGGAACAATACCGAAAATTTCATCAAGGCTTTGAATGACGCCAGGTATGGCGGTTTCAGCGACTGGCGGTTGCCGACCATCAAGGAATTGGTCTATATCGTCAACTATGGCATTTCAGGCGTTGGCCCTATAAATAAGGAGAATGGCAATAATTAACATCAGATTCCTGGTGAGGAAGGATGCAGAGCAGGATCAAAACATGTTGAGAAGTTATCAATCTTCAAACAGGCAATTATAGACATCAAAAAGGGAGAAACGACATGATCAAAAAATGGGTAAGTATCTTTTGTTTAATTTTTCTGATGGTTACAACGGTTGTTTGGGCCAAACCAGATTCCGCTTATATTGACAACGGCAATGGTACGGTTACAGATATAGAAACTAAACTGATGTGGCAGCAGGCGACAGCCGGTAAATGGAACTGGTACAGTGCAATGTCATACTGCGAACACCTGTCTCTGGCCGGCTATACTGGCTGGGAGTTGCCCACATTGGATGAGCTGAGGACCCTGGTGGACAGAAGCTCGGGCTATAATCCAACAATCAATCGAACGTACTTTCCGGATACGTTTTCTTGGTTTTATTGGTCTTCTACTACCCCCGATTGGTCTTCTACTACCCCCGCTCCGAGCGATGCGTGGGGCATGAGCTTCAACGGCGGCACCGGCGGCATGGGCAGTAAGGACGTCAGTTGCTATGTCCGCGCTGTTCGTGGGGGACAGTCTGGGTTATTGAAAAATTTGGTTATTTCTCCTCTGAGCCAGACGGTAACAACGAACGCTGGCAGCACAACTTTCGGCATATCCAACTCCGGCACCGGCACTGGCACCATCCCCTGGAGGGCCGCCGTAACAGCGGGTTCCGACTGGCTATCGATCTCTTCCGGAGCTGGTGGAACGGATACCGGCACCATTACCTGTGCATACACAGCCAACACCAGCACATCATCGCGTACTGGAACGATTCGGGTGACGGCATACGGTGGCGGCACCAGCACCAAAGATGTTACTGTTATACTTACACAGGCAGATGCATGTACGGCAACGATAGATGATAAGTTATTGCTCCATATACCCTATCTTTCATCTGGGAAATTATTGCGTTGGGCTGATTTAGTTAATGTGTTCGATGATAAGAATCCTACGTTGATACTTTTTAAGTTGACAAATTATGGTGTTATAGAAAATCCTTCTTTTTCATGTGAAGCATCAACATTAACATTATCAGATGATTTGAAAATAATCCATATTCCTGATGTTCTGCTTCCGGATGGAGTGACTCATTTACGGGTGGATATGGAATACAGTTCGGCTTTTTCTACTGCGGAAGATGACTACTTTGAAGCTAAAAACTACGAAAAAATTTCTAATTAAGTTGGAACCTTGATAACGGCGATAAAAACTCAATAACTTACCCGCCTTCCTTATTCATCTGGCTGAGCTTCTCCAGGTATCCCATATATACTGGTGAACCTCAGCCATTGAGGAGCCTGGGAACCAACGGAGCAAATAAATTCATTTTGCAGAAAAAATGAGCGAAAAGGAGAAACTGTATGAACAAAACAAGGGTACCGGCATTTTGTATCATGTTTTTGATGATGGCTGCAATTGTATGGGCTGCACCGGTGCCGCACACTGGCCAGACGTCTGGGATTGTATTCCAGTTATCGGTTGTTTCGTTCTGGTACTTCCCTTTCTGTCATATGGTTTTGACTGCAACAAACCTGATTTTGGTGCAAAAATTTATAATTTATGGATTGATGGTTAATGCAGTAAACTTGAACATCAAGTGTCAACAACAAAACGAAAGGAAATTGAAATAAAAATATTCGTAGCCGCTCTGTTCGCCATTTGTGTTTTATTTCCGCTGTCTGCACAAGCCGCGTATCGTCTGAATCTGTTTTATGTTCAGTCGCGGGTGTTTGAAAATGGTACACGCACAAAGACCATCGGATTCGACTGCCGGGATGCCAACAACCGCTATCCGACGACCGATGTGGCAGGTACCGTGATCTTGACCGATCCCAACGGAAAAATCATCAAGCTGAACCCGGTTTACGCCGCCAGCTATATGGAAACAGATGTCATGTATGATGCGGTCAACGGGCAGTGGCAATGGGATACGCCATATCAATACGCCAATTATACGGCAGATATAGCGGATCCATTGATAACGGGGACGTATCGCCTGAAATTTACCGACAAAGAGGGTGAAGTCTCGGAAGAAAAATTCGAATTCAAGCAAGTTCTCGATTTACCGGTTATTCCGTCAAGGTATTATCGCCTGCATATCAATCCGGCCGGAGACCTGATCTGGGAATGGCAGGCGCCGGATAACATTCTTCCAACGATTCAGACATCTGTCAGGGCCTGGATAGATTACTTCGATGAAAAGCAGAAATTAATCGGGAAAATATGGGTGACGCTTCCCACCCATATTGCCTATCTGTCAATTCCTCGAGCAACTCTCGAACAGATCCTGCCGGCCGGCAAGACATTCGAGTTGGGGATTTATCTCCGCGCCAATGACAACTGCAACCGCTCATATTCAAAATCCATCATGCAATATGCTGCCAGCTTATTGAAATGATGACTGGATAAGAATGAACATGTTCTGAACATCCGGCAGCGATTCTGATTCTTTCCGACACTTAATCTTTTGGTTATTGAGGTGGTGCTGAAGACAAAATGATGCTGTTACAAGTGAGGCAAGTTAGAACCAAGCCATGGATGTCAATAAAGGAGAAACGACATGATCAAAAAATGGGTAAGTATCTTTTGTTTTATTTTTATGATGGTTACGACTGTTGTTTGGGCCAAACCGGATTCCGCTTATGTGGACAACGGCAATGGTACGGTTACAGATATAGAAACTAAACTGATGTGGCAGCAGGCGACAGCCGGTCGAATGGACTGGGACAGGGCAAGAACATACTGCCACTGGTACCTGTCTCTGGCCAGCTATAAAGACTGGCGGTTGCCCACATTGGATGAGCTGAAGACCCTGGTGGACCTCGACCAGAATCCGCCAAGGATCAATCACACATACTTTCCGGATACGGTCGCGTCCTTTTCGTCCTTTTATTGGTCTTCTTCTACCAACGCGTACAATACGCACTACGCGTGGGGCGTGGACTTCTACTACGGCTACGACTTCTACGACAATAAGAAGAACGGTAGCAACTATGTCCGCGCTGTTCGTGGGGGACAGTCTGGGTCATTTGGTAATTTGGTTATTTCTCCTCTGAGCCAGACGGTAACGATGGATGCCGGCAGCACAACTTTCAGTGTATCCAACACCAGCACCGGCGACATGCCCTGGACGTCCGCCGTAACATCGGGCGGCGACTGGCTGTCGATCGCTTCCGGAGCCAGCGGAACGAACGCCGGCACAATCACCTGCGCATACACCGCCTATACCGGTACAACA
>CAJBLH010000043.1 GCA_903953895.1 uncultured Desulfobacteraceae bacterium
AAAGGTTCCAAAACGATTCACCCTGTGGCACATCACTGTTCTCCTTGAACTTCGTCAATGCTGTGATATCTGCTGAATTTCGGAATTCCGGCGGCATCCACCCACTGCTCCACCACTAAGGCAACGCGGCCTCTCGGAAATTCGGAGCTGTCGATGGGATAATCGAAATTGTGTGGCATCTGCTGTTCGAGCCATTTTGAATAGTGACCTGTCCGCTTTCCCCACAGTAACAGTTTGCGTTTGGTGGGGGAGAGGTTTTCCAGTTCGTCGGAACAGTCGGTCAATACATTCGAGATTGGCGGATACCCCAAATATACCGTGCGAAGGGTTTCCCCCAGTTTTCTCCAGCGAAGTTCGCCGTCCGGTGAAAAAATCCGTCCCTGTTCGGTGGCAGATAAAAAAGCATCGTCACATTGTTCACTCTTTCTGCGAGATCTCCACCCCCAGCAATTACCAAATGAAAACCCGATGTCGAGCCACCTGTCGGAAAAGGTGCGATAGGTAATTTTCTCCAATTTGGCTTTATCCGGCGAAAATGCCATCAGAAAACGGTCTTCCTTCCGGCAGTGAGCATGGATCACCTCCAGTAACTGGCCGGTCGATATATCACCGGTGCAAAGATATGCCATTATCGCCTCCTGTTGGTATAGACATCGACAATATGAGATTTCGAAACGCGAGATGCATGATTGATCGTTTTTTTCAGCATGACATGTCTCCTCGTTCGTTCAGGGTTTTCTGCAGCGCGTCAGACAACAGCGCATCGGCCGGCTGCATGTGTCGTTTGAGCAGATATGCCTGGAGATGGGCGATGTTTCGGTAATCCACCTGCTCGATCCGTGTTTCCGTCAAGACGGTTCGGCCCTGCCCTCTAAATGAAAATCCGCCCAGCCGAAATCCCGACTGCCACTCGGCGATCACAGCACCCACAATGGCCAGATCCATGCTCGTCGGGTTTTCCATTTCGATGAAAATCTCAAATGATGTGGCTATGGGCCCCGCTCCGAAATCATATTTCAACCCATGACAGGCCGTGCCCGAATCCCGGTCGTTCACTACGCCGTTCCGCACCTGGCATCCGCCCTGCCGCCGCTTCAACTGTCCGTCGCTGAAGAAAATCCGCGAAGCCTGAAGCGGTGAGCCGAACAGTTGACAGATATGGCAGGTGTTTTTACCGAGCCAATCCAGTTTCTTCTGTTCCTTTCGGATGTTTTTGAAACTGTGATTGACTTTCATGAAATAATTCTGGTCTCCCACACAGTCCATTTTCGAAAGGGATCTGTCGAGAAGGCAGGCGGTGGCTCCCAGATATCCGGATAGCCGTTCGGCTGTTGCCCGAAAACACCCTTTCAATGTGGAACCAGGCAGTACCGGCCAGTCCGGTGCATCCTTCAGCACGCCCATATCGGCGGCCGGTTCACCTTCTTTTCCAGTGCCGATATGAAAGGCGGTGTCGTACGTCAATGATCCCGTAATCCGTATTTTTTGATGAAAAGCGGTCTGGGTCATCGGGGGCCTCCTTGTTGAGTGATCGGGTTATCCAGGTCATTCATCAGATCACCTCCTGAATATGAAAGGGATCGCACACGATCACCCACCCGAAACCTTCCGGTCGCCGCAATCCGACGCCCTCCGCCGTCAACCGGTTCAGGTATCGTTTCAGCCCGTCTATGTTGTCACCGGTATAGCGGCACAGATACACACTGCCCATGGCGATGGCCGTGTCTTCGGGCTTGGGAAGCTGCCAACTGTTCTGCCAGCCCCGGACGGTTTGCGGCCGAATCATCTGCATGTCGATGGCCGTGTCGGGAAAGTCCGGCATGAACGACAGGGATGGCCGTAGAAATTTATCCACCAGAATGGTGTGGCTGGTCAGTTCGATGGAGAAAAACACCCCCTGCACCGGCGGTTTCGATGTCAATGCGGAAAGTTTTTTCATGAAACTGTCGTTCCAGGCTTCGAGATCGAATGCGGGCGGCTGGGTTTCTGTCAGCGCAAGTGTTATTTCTCCCATACCCCGTGTGCGGTCGGCGCCGACAAAGATGGGTTCGCTCAGCCAGCCGGAAAGAATGTCAAACTGGTCGTCGTCCAGATAAATCCCATTGGACAGATATTGGGGATGATACCGGTTATCGGTTCCTTTCCATGTTTCGCTGATTCCCTGGGTGAAATAGAAACTCGACGATGCTGCTGTTCCTGTACGGCGGTCGATGCTGGTATGACGGTGATAGACCCGAACCGGTTCGTTGTTTTGCGGGTTTGCGAGGTTGCCGTTCCAAAAGCCTTCAAAGGGCTCGATGTCGTGGGTGCATGACTTGCAGGTGAATGTTGCGCTCACGGGGCCGCCTTCCCGTTCGGAGGCGAACGCAGCCAGGACGTCGTGGACGCCATGACCCTTTTCCTGGGAGAAGCCCGGCGATCTTTTGCAGGTGGCTGCTGTTATGGGAAGGGGACGGCCGGGCCGATCGGGGTCTTTCGATGGCAGCAGATCGGGGAAACACACCGGCCGATCCAGAAAAACGGTTCGGAACCCGGTGCTTTCAGGAGGTTCCCCATTTCGCAGGCAGGCACCGGCAATGGCTCCCCGCAGCGTGCTGCCCGGCAGATAAGGCAGCCCGCCGGGCGCGTTGGATTGCCGGTTTTTCTGGATCATCATGGGGGCGAGCAGCCGAGCGTTCAGATGATAATATGTCATGATGCACCTCTCACTTGTATGTAATATTCCGGATCGAAGAGAGCGAAGAGAAGGCCGGTATCTACATCGGATCCGTTGTAATCAATTTTTGTAATCGTGATGGGGTCTTTCAGCCATCCGGCGCCGCCGCTTTTGTCACCGCCGATCCGCTCCACGGCATAAATGGCTGCTATCAGCAAACAATAGGCAATGGGCGGGTAATCATCGGTAACATTCACCAGATTCGCGTGGCGGCCATCGATCCGGGTTTTGAGTGTTGCTGGCGCTGCATACTCGGTCGATAAATGGTGCTGGTTTCGGGCCGTGTTCATCACCCGATACCGCGCGATCCGGTTTCGGGTGAGCGTTTGGATGTTTTCGTTGTCATCGGGTGTTGCGTTCCTGAAAAAAAGGCCGCCAGGTTCGAATTTCGTTCCAAATAATTGATCGACAGGGGAATACATCCGCTCCGGTTGATGGGGATCGGATGGTTCCGGATATCCCAGGGTGCGCGACAGTTTTTCGCAGCTTTGACGAATGATTCCTTTCAAGGTGGTTGCCGGGATGAAGGGTCTGTTTCGGGAATCCCGGCGAATCGGACGGTCGATCATCAAACTGCCTTCACCGGAACCGATATGCCACCGGTTTGGAAAACGGATTTCCAGATCAAGTTGAATTCGGTGCATGTGGGTCATTCTCCTGTTTCCAATGTGATGACTTCGTAAAAAGTCCGAATGCAGCGCTACGCTGCATTCAGCCCGATTTCAGGCTGTGGGCCGCTTCGATCAGTGCCTCGGCTTCCGCAAGGGTGTGGGGCCCCTGATAGAGCAGGCGGTGTTCTCCCTGGAAAGTTCGAAATATCGGATGGTGTTTCCGGCTGGCTGCCACCCCGACCTCATTGAATTGGCTGGTTAGATGAAAATCAATACACGGGGGGATATATGAACTCGTTCCTGCCAGCGCCGCCCCTTTTTGCTTGGCGGATTTGAGAAGTTCCTCGGCCTGATCGCTCATGATGGCAATGGGGGTATGCGAACGGCCGACAGCCACACCGATGGAAAGCGTCAACCCGTTGTCACCCAGGATGTTTTTGAAAAAAGGATCGGGTTGATCGCTGGTCAGGGCGGATCGGGTTTTTTCTTCGAACAGCCGGGCGATGTCGATGGCAAAAGCCATGGCCCTGTCTGCGGAAAGATACACCACGAGATCGTCGCCGCCCAGAAGCAGAATGTCTGCCGGTATTTTGCCATCGACCGGCG
The DNA here is from genome assembly GCA_903953895.1 of uncultured Desulfobacteraceae bacterium. Classification (GTDB taxonomy): domain Bacteria; phylum Desulfobacterota; class Desulfobacteria; order Desulfobacterales; family Desulfatirhabdiaceae; genus RAAP-1. The sequence goes on from CAJBLH010000043.1 coordinate 3,934, forward strand.
GGCAGTGGCGATACAATGCTTCATGGCAGGCTTCCCGGATAGAACGGTCCACGACCTGCGAAAACCGTGTGAACCGTTCCGCGGTATCGATCTGTTTAACGATTTGGTCCATGGCATTTCCATCCCCGTAAATCAGGGCCGTATCGCCCCGCCTGGTCTGGCAGCGATTACCGATTTTTTGAAAATTGTCGGGCCGCCAGCTCCAGAACGCTTCCGGTACCGTGCCGTAACGGGTGATATAGGTATGGAATGCTTCCCACAAACCCTTTTCACGGCCCATTTTTTCTTTCTGAGCGCATACGCCGCAGAGAAGCTGATGACTCGGTTTGCTTACGTTCAATACGGCCGCCATTCCCGAACAGCTCTCACATTCACGAATATAGCCGGTATGCAGTGACGATTCCAGCGGTCCGGTTATTTGATACTTGAGTTTTCGAAAAATAGTTCAGGACATTTTAGGAAATTTGTGAAATAATAGTTTGGTACACCGTCTTTTTCCTGAAACATTGGGAGGAACCTGTGAAAATTCCGTGTGCCGAGCGCCTACCATTTATTGTCGCTG
>CAJBLH010000044.1 GCA_903953895.1 uncultured Desulfobacteraceae bacterium
ACTCATTATTTTAGGGGCTTTCTTGTGCTTCTTCATGCCGCCGACTGCTCCAGGTAGAGATATTTATGAAACACATTGAACGCATTTTCATCTGCTTTATCAATAAGGAAAATCCAACAATTCAAATTTCTGCGCTCTTTTATCCCATGCATAGAACCACCACCATTCTCTGTATGGTGATTTTCTGTCGCCATTGCTTTCTGATGGCAGTACACATAGAAAGGAATTGGCGTTATCTCCCAATAAAGCGATCTTTGGTGAAAAAGAATGCGACAACCATTCCAACTGTCTGAGTATGCCACCATTATAATAGGTGATCAGCACATTCAGCATCCGGTTCCATTCTGCCAACTGCTGCATTTTGGTTTCAGTTATGCTAAAGATTACTTCATGCTCGATCATTACCTCAGCCGTATCATGATTCGGATAACCTTTTCCAGTAATCTGACAATCCTGAACGGCCAAACAATCATAAAAACTGGCATCCGCCGGCGATCTTCGAATGAGATACAAACCGGCTGATTTTGCGACAAATGGGTATATATAAGACTCGATAACAGAGGCGCATAGAACAGGGTCTTCGGTCAGCACAAAATCGTTTTTATGGTATTCAAAACCTGTCACGAAAGCAGTGCAGAAGGATTTAATCAAATTATCGCCCCAGATATACAATTGATTATCTCTTAATACGCTTAATTTATTTGATAAAATAGCCTAAAACCCTCCACTGGCCGTCTTTGTCAAATTTTGGAGTAACGGTTTCAACGGCGGATTTCTTGTTCTGAAAAGAGGTTTCAAATTGGATTACGACATACTGACCGTCTGGTGCGCCTGGTAAAGCAGTTTGGTAAGACTTGTTTTTAACTTTTCGTGAAATCACTTTCCCAAGAGGTGATCTTACTGACTGGAGCGATTGTTCCCATTGATCCATTTTAATCGAGTTCCTGAAAAACTCAGCCGCTTCTTTCCAGCTCTCCGAATACTTGCCATCATCTACCAAAGCTAACCATATCTCCGCAGCAGTAACGGCAGCTTTTTCTTTTTCTAAATCTGTTGCCCAAGAGATACCAGACAAGAATAAAATAACGAACACTGTTCCAATTGAAGTGACATTTTTCAACATATCGATTTATCTCTTTCTATTGATCTTTTTGTTTCAATCAAATCCTATAAATTTATCTGTCTTTCCAAACAGGGCAATCTTTACTTGGTATCAACCAGTCTCTATCATCTGTACGTTGCAGTTTGCCGCAAAAAAAGCATTCTTCTACATTGTAATTACCAGAATTCATGTAAAAAACACAAAATTCTCCCTTCCTATAATTCTGGATACATACTGGCATACCATTGATAGAATATCGATCAACTTCTATTTTAGTTTTCTCTTTTAATATCATAATCTATTATTATCAACCAATTATCTAAACTTTTGATTCTTGTCTTCCTTTTAATGCAAACTCTTTGACCACTGCCCCATACTTCTCATGGATTATCATCCGGTCAAATTCCCAAAATGCAGCAAGCATCGCCTTATCTTCTTCATCTGAAAAATATATTCTGGTGGCCGGGAAAAATACTTTGTCTTCTTTTTGGATGTGTTTCGGGTAAAAGTCGATCAAAGTTTTCAGGCATGTCTTGATCTCGTCAAGTGCTGAAGAATCACCCTTTCGATACCGCTCGTTTGCTTGAATCAGCGCCTTTGTGGTTTTGCGGGAAAAGACATGTTCTTCTACCAGTTCTTCCATCGCCTGGCGGTCGATATCTGTCAATTTCTTTTTTTGAAGTCGCCTGAATAGAATATCCTCTTCCTTCCCATGATGTGTCCTGTCAGCATACACTCGAATAAAATCAACCGCCTTGTCCACAAGGTAGGGATCAATGGACTTGGTTTTCTCGACCTGATCCAGTTCATGCTTTAGATGATGAAGCATATTTTCAATCAGACGATGTTCTATCATCAGCGGGTTTCGTGCCTGCATGTTCCGTTCCTCTTTTTAGTGATCAGAAGCTAATCCAACGAATATCAGGTTGTTTCCGGGATGTGGTGTAGGAGTAACTGTAAGCCGGATAACCCATGATCAATGCGGCATATACTTTCTGATCTTTGGAAATTCCAACCTTCTTTCTTAATGCAGGGGAAAATTTCAGAGCAAGCGTGAGAAAACCGATATAGCAAGTTCCAAGGCCAGAAGTATGGGCATAATTCATGATGTTTGCTGCTGCGATATTGCAATTTTCATTGATAAAACTCTCATTCTTGGGCCCTCGAACAAGAATGAGAACAGGGGCACCGTGGAGTATGTAATCTCGACCTTTATCCGCTTCTTTGATGTAATAA
>CAJBLH010000045.1 GCA_903953895.1 uncultured Desulfobacteraceae bacterium
AATCGACTGTTTCAATAATGCAATATTATCTTTAAAGTCCTGTAAAGCTATTTCTTTCTGATCCATCATTGCTTCGACAGCCTTGATAATCTCTTTGTAGCCATCGATATCCTTAGCATAAGCTTGGGCCAGTGAATCAAATATTTTGAAAATATCCATAATCTTATTATCTCTGAGAAAATATTTTGTAATTGTTTATGATTGTTTTGATGGTACTATCTGATAATAAGTTAATTTAATTCCGAAATTCATTCATTTTCATTTCAGTTACCACGTGCCTTTATCGTCACTGAAGTGATCTTGTCTATACATATCACTGCATCATAGAAGTCCTTGCCTGTAAGTTTTTCAACATGCACCAATTGATTTCCAACCGATGCAACTGTTCCTTCTATTGCCTCGCCAGAATCGGTTTTCACTGCGATGCGTTTCCCAATATTGGCTGTTAAAATTTCCCTTATTCCATCAGAGACATTTACAATGGTTTTTTTCTCTTCAGCATGTAAAGACATTCCAAGAAAGAGAATAACAGCAACGACGAATATGAGAATTTTCAGTCTTGATTTCACTATTGTAGCCTCCATTGGTAATTGGCATGCTTTTGCTTTTATTGAGATAGTTTCTAATAACTATTGTTTTTTCTTCAAGTACCCAAGTCGTTTTTCCTGTGGAAACTTCTCTATTGCATACCTCAACATTGTTCTTGGCATCTGCCGGTGATATGCTTGGAGAAATACCTCTTCTTTTTGCATCTCGCGCTTGCCGATTTCCCGCAGCATCCAACCGACTGCCTTGTGAATTAAATCTTCCTTATCAGGCAGCAGTATTTCGGCAACCCGAAGGGTATCATCAAAGTTGCCACGCTTGATATAATGAAATGTTGCAAGAATGGCAATTCTTCTCTCCCATAGACAGATTGATCGAGCTAACCGATAAATAGGCTCCCGACTTTTGTCATTCAAATATGCGCCAACTATGTGTTCAGCGGAAGTATCAACTAAATCCCAATTATTGATAAAACGTGTGTTGTCAAGATACAGCGTATAAATCCCGGCCTGCTCTGTTTCATCTGTATGGGTGTACTTTCTAACCAGAATCAGTAACGCAAGCAGCCTGTCCTCGTGATGTGCACTGCATAGCAACTGTTCAACAAATTTAAGCGAGATATTCTGGTGATTCTTGGATAAGCTGCGAAGCACGGGAACACGAATCCCTCTGAAGATATCTCCTTCGCCATATTGTCCTGGTCCAGTTTTGAAGAACCTCTGGAGGAAAACGGCGTCCTCGGGGTTCGAAAGACTAACCAGTTGGCTTTGTATTGCTTCTATCATGTTTCGAACTCATATGTCAGATAGGTGAATTTTTAGATATTGCCTTCATGAGCTAATCCAACGAATATCAGGCTGTTTCCGGGATGTGGTGTAGGAGTAACTGTAAGCCGGATAACCCAGGATCAACGCGGCATATACTTTCTGATCTTTGGAAATTCCAACCTTCTTTCTTAATGCAGGGGAAAATTTCAGAGCAAGCGTGAGAAAACCGATATAGCAAGTTCCAAGGCCAGAAGTATGTGCATAATTCATGATGTTTGCTGCTGCGATATTGCAATTTTCATTGATAAAACTCTCATTCTTGGGCCCTCGAACAAGAATGAGAACAGGGGCACCGTGGAGTATGTAATCTCGACCTTTATCCGCTTCTTTGATGTAATAA
>CAJBLH010000046.1 GCA_903953895.1 uncultured Desulfobacteraceae bacterium
AAGAATAACGGAGGTTTTCATTTACTCAGTACAGCATTTCCACCATATACGATTTTCTTGGTTGAACAGAAATAGAGAATTACAATCAATATGCGAATCTTTCTTGCTGGCATCAGTTGCGTAGGCAAATCTACAATAGGCGAGGAATTAGCGGCTTTGTTAAATTGCTCTTTTTTTGACCTGGATGATGAGATTGAAAGCTATTTTTCAACACCTATTGAGCGGCTTATGGATAAGTTTTTGGGCATGCATTCATTTCGGAAGGAATCATCCAAAGCATTAAAACACCTTCTTGACCAGCAAAAGAGCCTGATTTCCGTTATTGCATTAGCTCCAAGCGGTCTAATGGATAGCTACTGGCGCCTGGTAAAAAAGTCCAATGGAATAGTCGTTGTTTTGGCAGATGATGCAGAAAATATCCTTAACAGAATCGTTTTCTTTGATAAAGATTCCAAACCAATTCAAAAAATACTTACCCCAAAAGAGCGATCTTATTATCTGAAGGAAATAAAAAAAGATATCACTTATTATAAACGATCATATAAAAGAGCTGATATTACTGTAAATATCTCCGGACTGAAACCGGATCAGGCTGCCTTGAAAATCAAAGATGCTTTGAAAAATCTAAGTTAATGTGCACTGAACTCGATCAAAATCATATTCATGTAGCCTGTGGAATTATTGAATCCAACGGACTGGTTCTTGCTGCACAACGTAGCCGATGGATGAGAATTCCCCTGAAATGGGAGTTTCCCGGTGGAAAGATCGAAGATGGCGAATTACCGGAAGATTGTCTGAGGCGGGAACTGATGGAGGAATTGGGCATCCAGGTGGCAGTAGATCACTCCTTGCCTCCAGTAACCCATGATTATCCATCCTTACGAGTTACTTTGCATCCATTTGTTTGTAGTCTCGTTGCAGGTATCCCAACAAACCATGAACACGAAGCCATTGTCTGGTTGCCTCCCGAACACCTGATGACGATAGATTGGGCAGAAGCAGATATTCCCGTTGTACTGACCTATCAAAATACTTAAATATTCAAGAATGAAATTACTGACATATAATATTTATTTTGTTCAAAACGATACGAATATTGAGAGGCAAATCAGCCTGCAAGAGTTTGAAGAAGTTGCAGGCGAGACTCTAAGTGAAATGCTCGGTATTGCAAGCTTGATGGTAAAAAAGTATGCAATTCGTCGTGAAGGAGAACATGAAGTTTTACATCTATGGTGTGCTTATCGTGAAGATGCTGCCCTATGCACAAACTGTGGCTCAGTAACTACGAAAGCAAACCCTATAGAAACCATTAGCATCAAGCATTCTGATATGTGGGGTAAAGAAACTTTCTTGCACTTTTTATCTCGCCGTTTTGAATGTGAACAATGCGGTAGTTCTTTTAACGGCGACTTGCCTATCCGGACTTAATATTTATCTATAGCAATCTAATTTTTTACAATATTTAATATTTGTGAAAATATCTCTTTCAAGAATGATAATGACCCCTTAAGTAATGAAACATCAGTGCTTGTATCTTCTGAAGTACTGGATGCATCGCTCGTTTTCATCGAATCAATATCTATGGGTACTTGCTGCTGCGATAGTGTCACCTTATCTACTATCGTTTCCTGGGGCAGTTGCTTATTAGCTACGGTTTGGTTTCCCGACTTCTCGCGTGTCTCAGAATAGACTCTACTGGATGCCATTTGAATATCTGCTGATGCAACTTTCATCCTGTTACCTCCGGTTGATAGGTCTAGTACTCAGGCTATCTATCATATCAGCATATTCCTGAAGAACTTGACCGGTATTCGAATTTTTAGATATAGTTGATGGAAGATGCATCAGATTCAGCAAATAGAATATCAGGCACAGTGGAGATGCAAGAGCAAACGGCGCAACGGGGATAATTCCGATGGGTTTGTTTCCATTGAGTCATCTCAGTATTAATTCTGAATCGCCAATATATTTTTACTGGATACAGAAAGAACTTTTCAGGAAATTCGAAGGTTTTTATGTCATGCTTTTTATCGAACTGTTTGGATCACATGACTGAATATACCTGGATAAAATATATGAAAATTCGCAGGCAAAATGTAAACTATCGTATGGACAAATTTGGTTGTTAAGATATTGCAACACCAACCAGTCCTGACCATCTTTACCGGGACTGATACCCGCAAAGAAAAATCCCAGCGATTCGAATAATGCGCATTGGGTCGCCGTTTCAGCAGATGAAAGCGGCAGATACAGATACACTGTCTCGATCCTGTCCACGCACAACAATTTCAATGTACGCTCAACTGTTCGACAGATATCTATTCCGTAACGAAAGATATGTATATGGGCGCATTTATAGTTGTCGTTGTTTATTTCCAGCGAAGTCTCATTATGCAATTGTGGCTGATAACTCTCTGCATTCAGGTATTTTGGAAACTGGTTGATGTTTTTGTATATCTGCTGAATCATGCCTGCATGATGAGAAGGTGCATAAACGATTTTATTATGATCGTTCTTCCAAAACAGAACCATCATCAGTAGGCTTTCCCTGTACTTGATGTTTCTTTCTATTTGCTGCATTTCCATCGGCGTCAATCTTGATAATAGCAGCGCACATTCACGAAAACCGAAATCATAACTTGATTTTTGGCTGTAAGGATGTGACGCAACTGCTGTTACAAACGCACCAATTATATTCGCTTCTTTGAAATGTGAAATCATAAACTCTGTAATTTTCTTCAGACAACCTGCGCCACGATAATCTGTATTGACAAAGGCAGATGAGAACTCAACCATATCGGATAGCCGGTCATTTTTAGCGGCACCATGCCCTATGATGTCTTCATTCTCGATGGTTACAGCTACTGCGTTGAGCATTTCTCCTGTCTGATTTAACTGTCTGACACGTTCAGGATAATATATGTATTCGTTAAAACAGCTCAACCGATAGGCATTATAGGCTAATTTTGAAATAGAGGATGACTCTGAAGGTTTCATCCATCGCACGTAATAATCAAAATTAGTTATCTTTTTAGGGTTCAAGGTGTTTGAAAAATCGGCATTAGTTTGGCTGGTCAATTCCTGTGACAGATATTTTTCTACAATGATGTGCTGACCTTCACGACCTTTATTGACATATCTTATAGAGTTTGCAATTTTATTTATTATCTGGAATCCTATCCCCTGTGATCCCTGCATAGTGATGGCTTCAACGTCCATCTTCTCAAACGAATGAATCTTATCAATATCAATTGGAATACTGAGAGAACTGATATGAATGACAATACCCAACGTGGTTTTTTTTAGTTCAATAGTGATATCTTCAATTTGTTCCGGAAAAAAGCCGTATTTTATCACGTTAGAAAGAATCTCTTCGATAAGGAGTTCTATATGGCGGCGATCTTTTACTTCAAATCCCAATATTTCGGCAAATACAGAAGCTGCCGCCTGTACCGGACGGATCATTAGAAAATCGTTTTTTATAGTTAATAACATATTCTATCCTGCATTTCTCCGTTGTTGTTGATGATTTCACTTATCTTAATTTTTATCTAAAAATATCAAACTGTTAGATTTAAATTCTGGATTGTTTTAACGCTGCCGTTTTCATCTACATAAACACCGGTCGATTCAATTTCCCCTTGTTTTTGGTTAGTTGAATTCTTTATATCAAACTGGGTGCTGATATTGGAAAGATATATCGCACCTACGTTCTTCTCCTTCAAACTGCTCAGTTGGTCTTCACCGGCATCATTCTTTGTCCAAATAGATAACTGGTCATAGATCGAATCGTTTTCATCAATCCAGTTATTTTGATCCTCATCGTATGCAGATAGCTCTGAAAATCCATTGCCGGTTTTTGGGCCAAACAGTTCGCTGCCATCGTTAACTTTCCCGTCATGGTTTTTATCCAGCACCAGAAATCCACTCCCTGATTTCAGGAACGATATGTTATCCTGTGTTCCATCTGCGTCTATGTCAAATTCGAACTTGCTGTCTGTCAATTCTGCCGTTGAACCATTAAAATTTATCACCAAGGGGTCTTTTTGGATAGGTGGAACGGCATCACCTGCTTTAAACGAGATATCCTTTTCTTCTGAATAGGCTCTGCTCATCTGGATATCCAATTTAAATTTTATCTCGCCACCGTCGCTTGTCTTTATTGTGCCTTCAGATGAAAACGAAGTACTTTCTGCTTCGGTATATGATTCATGTGAATCGTATTCAACACCCCATCCCTTCTGCTGCTGATTATTCGGGTCTTTGATATCACCAGGCTGAATAGTATTAATGGAAACAGGTTTGAATATCTTGATCCTGATTTTCTTACCGGTAATGATCTCGATCATTCGTTCGATTAACGATATTCCACTATCTATGTCCTCTGATGAACTGCATGATTTACATGGTTTAATTGACGAATAATCCGAAGATGCTTGCTGTTTGATAGATAAGTTCACTTTATCTTGTATCATTTTCTGAAGTTGCTGCTTTGACAGCACTGATTGATCCACCTGATTGGAATTTGTTGCTTGCTCCGGTCGTTTCCCTATCCAGATATTGAGCTTTTCGGATTTCTGCCGTTTTTCAATGTACTCTCTGTTGGATACCATTTGAATGTCCGACGATGCAATTTTCATTCTGCTTTCCTCCGATGGATAGGGGTTTCTGGTTATCTTGTCTATCGGCATCTGGATTGAAGAACTTGACCGGTATTCGAATTTTTAGATACAGTTGATGGAAGATGCATCAGATTCAGCAAAAAGATTACCAGACGAAGTGGAGATGCAAGAGCAAACGGCGCAACGGGGATAATTCCGATGGGGTTGTCTATGCTGGGTCTTCCGAAGATAGATTCTGAGTTTCTTCCCGCCTTTATTGTGTTTAGGTGTGCCGGTAAGTAATTTTATCGAAATCCTAATGCAATCTCTCAACAAATGTATTTTACCTTTCTTATCAGTCCTAATTAACTTCTTCTGGTTAAAATGATTTTGTTATTATGCGATTGAAATGTCCATCGCTAATAGATACGGGAGAAGAAATAATTATCAATAGATAACCGCAGGGCTATCACAGGGAAAAATAAAATGTTGTCTTCTTTCCCGTCCTTCAGATTATTTCCCGCCTTGAAATTTCTGGAGATTAGCTTTAAATGATTGGAATTGTCTCCTCCGTTCTTCGATTATTTGCCAAAATGATCATTGTTTTTTTAAAAAATCTCTGCTCGCGTTCGCACAAAAACCCTCCCGCGGCTTTGCGTTTCCGTGCCCCACCCTGTGGCGACTATCCTGAATGCATCAATTTGTTTGACAGGCAAAGCTGCTTTGTCATAGGGTACTTTTTTGATGAATAGGTGCCGGGAGAATTGAGGATACATTTAGTATCATTAAAGATAAAAATTTAGATGTATCCAGGATTTTGGTTCCGTGTCATTGCCTGCCAATCTGCTTGATCTCAAATAGGGCAGAAAAAACGGTTTTCCTTGATTAAATCCAGATGAATATCCTGATGTTTCTGGTTAATATCAAATTGCCAGTCAGCAATCGTACCTGTAGCTCGATGTTAAGTTTTTTTTGTAACCTGGTGAAAATGCACTGTCGGAAAAAAGCATTGAATCAATTCATCATGAACAAAATAAGTGTATTACTCTATGATGGTTATTGTTGAATGCAAAAAAATTGAACATGAACATCGAGTATAAAATATCAACCAGCCTATCCACTTGATACGGTGAAGAGCCATTTTTTTTCAGCATGAATTCTTATACAGAAGAATCGTTAAAAGGAGGGCTTTGATGGGAGATGTATGTGTTGAAATTGTAGCTAAGCAGAAAGGATGCATCCTTTGTGATCTGGCCATAGGCATACTTGAAGAAATTGCGCCGGAGTTCCCGCCAGGGATGCTTAGTTGGTCGGTAGTGGACGTAGGCAGCAGAAGCGGCCTATCACGCATGGAAGAACTTTCCCGTTGCTGCGGGAAAAGTCCGGCGATCCCCTCCATTATCATTAACGAAAAAATCGCCTTTGATCATATTCCGGACATGGAAGCCCTCTCTCGTGCGATCCAAGAATGCCTGCCGGCAAAGGCTCAACTGGACTGAATACAGAATTGTTTGAGAAGCCACTGGTACTTCAGGATATGATCTGGTGTGAGGCAAACAATAGACATGTACCCGTAATCAGAAGCGAGTTGAAATGTGGGCCTGAATTCCATCATCCACAGTATTTGTAAAGAGTGTACAGTAAAACACTATCCGGATATGAATCTTTATGATGGTTGATTCAGCTAAACAATGGTTATTCAAAACCGGAACTGACCATTTGTCTGATTTAAAATGATGCAAATATTCTAAACAGCGAGGCGCCTAAAATTACGAATCGAGGTTAATTATGAAAATCTATTCCCCAATCCTTGTCTTTGCTATTTTAGTTTTGTCCTTCAGTGTTTTCGCTCAACAAAACCCAAAAACAAATTCCAATTGCGATAACGCCTGTATTGAAAAAATCCAAATCATCATAGAGAATTATCGCAAGAAACATAATATCCCCGGATTACAAGTTGCCTTAAGTTTTGCCAACCAACCGATGCAAGTCATTAACAGCGGGTCAAAAACAATTGATGGGAAAAACCCGATAGATGCTAATTCCCTTTTTGAAATTGGCAGCACAACAAAATCATTTTCTGCGGCGATTG
>CAJBLH010000047.1 GCA_903953895.1 uncultured Desulfobacteraceae bacterium
ATCCACGACAATTTCTCCGGATTATGTGTGGGATACGGTTCAATATTGAGTCCCCCTATACACCATTTCCGGAGATTTGACCATATTTTCGTTCAACTGGCTAAAATATATTATCAATGCGGCTGGAACGAAATCACCCTGGGGTAATCATTGACATTTTTCAGGAATTTTGATATTGAGTGGTTGTTATGAAATCAGCCTCGGCGTAACCGCAAATTTACCGGGGTACTCACAAGGCGCCATCATGGATAAATTTTCTTTGCCTGAACCTCCCTGTCGGTTTGCATTTCCAATTGCAAGCGTTGGATATCCTTTGATTTTTGCATCTGCATTCACAACAGGAGTGTTTGCGCTGCTACAATTGCGGGCATTGGCGCTTCTGGGACTTGCAGTTACTTTTTTTATCGCTTATTTTTTCAGAGATCCGGACCGGGTGGTTTCGGTTGCCGAGGGAGCCGTCGTTTCTCCTGCTGATGGAAGAATCGTCATTTCCGGGAAAGTGGATCAATCCCCTTTTCATGATGGCCCCTGCCAGAAGGTCAGCATCTTCATGTCGGTTTTTAATGTTCATGTCAACCGCATTCCATATAACGGCCAGGTCGAAAGAATTGCGTACCACCCCGGCAAGTTTTTGAACGCCAGCCTCGACAAGGCCTCCGAAAATAACGAACGAAATGCTGTTTTCGTGATGACGGACAAGGGCCGGCGCTATTGTTTCGTTCAGATTGCCGGACTCATCGCCAGGCGGATCATTTGCCATATTCAAGCAGGAGAGACTGTTCACCGAGGGAGACGATTCGGGATGATCTGCTTTGGGTCGCGGCTGGATGTCTATCTTCCGATCGAAACCGCATTGAATGTGGCCGTGGGAGACAGGGTTCAGGCCGGAACATCGATCATCGGGTATTTCAGATGATATGAATGTTACACCTTGTTCGCTTTTTGAACTCAACGGCCTTACCCCCCGTTCGATATTTTTAATGCAGATGATGTACATCGCCAATTTAAACAGATGCTGCTGTTCTGCTGTGTTGTTTTTGATCCTTGATGAGGCTGCCGCCTCATCAAGGATCATTTTTTTAGTTTCTGAATGATGGTAAGAAAACAGAGGTGAAGACCATGTCGAAAAAACAATTTCATATTGCAGTGGCCGGGGCCACCGGGGCTGTTGGAAATCAGATGATTGCCTGCCTGGAAGAACGAAATTTTCCTGTTGAATCCATTAAATTCTTAGCATCTATCCGCTCGGCAGGAAAAATACTGAGATTTAGGGGCGAGCCGGTGGTTGTCGAAGAAATGACGGAAAAATCCTTCACCGGCATGGATATCGCGCTGTTTTCAGCAGGCGGGAATACCAGTGAGAAGTTTGCACCGGCGGCAGCCGCATCCGGATGTGTTGTCATAGACAATTCCAGCGCCTGGAGAATGGACCCCCAGGTACCGCTGGTGGTTCCGGAAGTCAACAGCCATGCAATTGCCGGCTACACGCAAAAAGGGATTATAGCCAATCCCAATTGCTCGACAATTCAGATGGTTGTGGCTTTGAATCCCATTCACAAAGCCTTCGGCATCAAGCGAATCGTCGTATCCACCTATCAGGCGGTTTCCGGAACCGGTCAGAAAGCCATTGTTGAGCTGGATTCCCAGGTCCGAGCCATTATGAACTCCCAGCCGATCGAAAAAAAAGTCTATCCGCACCGCATTGCATTCAACTGTCTTCCGCATATCGATGTTTTTCTGGATAACGGTTACACCAAAGAAGAAATGAAAATGGTCCGAGAAACCCAGAAAATCATGGAAGATGACACCATCGGGGTGACGGCGACCACGGTTCGGGTTCCGGTATTTTACAGCCATTCCGAATCCATCAACATTGAAACGCGGCTACCCATCACCCCTGAAGCAGTCAGAACCCTGCTGTCCACTGCACCCGGGGTGAAGGTTGTGGATGACCTAAAGACCAACAGCTATCCCATGCCCATTGATGCCGCCGGGCAGGATTTGACGTACGTGGGTAGAATCCGTAAAGACGAATCACTTCCGAATGCCGTCAATCTGTGGGTGGTTGCCGATAACATCCGAAAAGGAGCAGCTACCAACGCTGTTCAGATTGCCGAGATTCTGGCGGATACCTATTTATCCTGACCCCGGCTCAGACCATCAAGTTCTTTGCTTAGATTTTCAACTGTCATCACTTGCGCTTTAGCATCGCTTCCCCAGTCTTTGTCGCGGGGGAAGACAGCAAATACAATGCGCAGATCGTAACTACGTATACACCGTTGCATTCACGAAAAATCTTTATTTCAGGAGTAATAAGTTGGATCGAATACCCATGACCAAAGAGGGCCACGCTGCCCTGAAACTCGAACTGGAACATCTGAAAAAGGTCGAGAGGCCCCAGAACATCAAAGCCATCGAAGAGGCGCGAGCTCACGGAGATTTGTCGGAAAATGCAGAGTTTGAATCCGCCAAGGATCGCCAGAGCTTTCTTGAAGGCCGAATCAGAGAACTGGAATATAAACTGTCCAGTTCGGACATCATCGATCCCAGCAAGCTTCCCAAAGATCGGGCCGCCTTCGGCTGCCGGGTGCTTCTGGAAAATGTCGATACCGGAGAAACAGTTCAATATCAGTTGGTCGGTCCGGAAGAATCGAATATCGAAGAAGGTCGTATTTCCATCACATCGCCGCTGGGGCAGGCCATTATCGGTAAAAAACCTTCCGATGAACTGGTACTGACCGCTCCCGGCGGCAAACGTTGTTATGAATTGGTAGATATCCTTTAATCCGCTTTGTTTTACGGAGGTGTTTGTGGCGAGAATAACCATTGATGATTGTCTAAAACGGGTACCTAACCGATTCCTTCTGGCCAACATGGTTTCCAGGCGGGTCCGTCAGATCCGCGAGGGCTCCGAGTATCTGGTCAGTTCACCCAAGAATGAAGATATCGTTATTTCATTGAGAGAAGTTGCTGCCGGAAGAATCAAACTGGTGTCCGAATCCAAAGATGGAGAGTAGCTTCCATTAAGGAATCCAAGCTATACAGGTCGGTGAACCGAGGGATCGGCAAGGCCATCCACGACTACGACATGATCGCAAATGGCGACCGAATTGCACTCGGACTATCCGGCGGCCACGACAGCCTGACCCTTCTGTGGATGCTGAAGGAACGTATTCGGCGCATTCCCATCCGATATGAAATCGTCCCCATTTATATTGATCCTGGATTTGAGGGCGGTTTCGGCGATCTGTTGAAGGATTGCTGCAGCCAGTGGGGAATTGAGCTTCGAGTGGAAGAAACCCGACACGGTATCTTGGCGCACAGTTCAGAAAATCGGGAAAATCCCTGTTTTCTGTGTTCACATCTGCGGCGAAAGCGGCTGTTTGAAATCGCGGACGAGCTGGGCTGCCGAAAGCTGGCGCTTGGTCACAACAAAGATGACCTCATCGAAACGCTGTTTTTGAATATATGTTATGCCGGTGAAATCTGCACCATGGTTCCATCCCAGATTTTTTTTCAGGGAAAATTTACCGTGATTCGGCCACTGGCCTTTGTGGATGAAACAATCATCCGAAAATTCGCCAGAGAAAACCGATTTCCTGTTTTTATCAACCCTTGTCCGACATCCAAAACATCCAAACGCAAAGAGATCAAAGACATGCTTAATCGTCTTTATCAGGGAAACAACAATGTAAAGGGCAATATTTTCAGAGCATTGAGCCATGTCAAAACTGATTATCTGTTGAAAGACAACTCGAAACGCCGTAAGGGATCAGGAAAACGACTTGAATCAAATACAGACACGGGAATCCGGACATGACGCCCCATCTGCCCAGTAGCACCTCCATGAAAGACGTTCAGAACCAGCGGGATCACCGAAATATCCCTATCGACAAGGTCGGTATCAAGAACATTCGCTACCCCATCACGGTTCTAGACCGCAGAAACAGCCGGCAGCATACGGTTGCTTCCATCAATATGTATGTGGATCTGCCCCACAAATACAAGGGTACCCACATGAGCCGATTTGTCGAACTGCTTCACCTGTTCCGTCCAGAAATTTCCCTCAAACGCATCTCCGAGGTGCTGGACCGGATGAAAAAGCATCTCAATGCCGCATCTGCACATATCGAGGTATCTTTTCCATATTTTATCGAGAAAAAAGCCCCTGTCAGCGGAGCACCGGGCCTGATGGATTATACTTGCCGGATTCTGGGCTCAAGCGATCCAACAGGCGGCATAGATCTGGTTTCCGAGGTGATCGTTCCGATTTCATCGGTATGCCCCTGTTCCAAGGAAATCAGCGAGGTAGGCGCCCATAATCAGCGGGGTGAGGTTCGTCTGAGTACCCGATTTAAAAAATTCATCTGGATGGAGGACATGATCGAGCTGGTTGAAACCTGCTCATCCTGTGAAGTGTATTCCATCCTGAAGCGGGTGGATGAAAAATTCGTCACGGAAAAAGGGTTTACCAACCCCAAATTTGTGGAAGACATTGTCCGAGATGTCGCCGAAAAACTTCTTGCCGACAACAATATCACCTGGTTTTCCGTCAGTGCTGAGAATTTTGAGTCCATCCACAATCACAGTGCCTACGCGCATGTCACGAGCGGCGAGATTCATGCGGACGGCTGTCAGGAAGTCAACCGACGCGTACGCGGCAATCCCTGACCCGATACAGGTGAGGCTGAATCCGCCCAGACTGGCAGCTTTCAGCCTGTTTTCCGTCTTTCAGACCTCGTTAATTTGAGTCGAAAAAGTACATTTTTTTTGGACATTCAAATTAACCGAAAGGCGAACTGCCGACTTCGATTTGAAGCAATTTACCGCTCGGTGTAGTTACTGCCAAGTCATTTAATTTTCGACAAAA
>CAJBLH010000048.1 GCA_903953895.1 uncultured Desulfobacteraceae bacterium
AAGCCGGACGCCACGTAAGGCTTTCATCCGTCAGTACGGCCAGGCTCACCACGGGGCAGCGGAACTTGTCGTAAATCCGGTAATTATAAAAGCATATTACCAGATGGATGACCGCGTCAATTCCTATTGGAGAAAGATTCCCCCCCCCTTACTTAACCGAAACTCCAAAAGGCGATAAGCATTATGAAACATCATTTCGCTGCCTTATCGGTCAAAGATGGCTACCCATCCCCAAATCTCCGCCATATCCGATCCGCCGCCTTTCCATCCCACAGATCGGGCACGCGGGCGGCTTTGGCCTTTTCGATGCTCTGATCGCAGGCCCGCATGATGTTTTCTTTCCGGGTGCCGGCCAGCACATTGGTTCCGATCTCTACAGTAATGGGCCGCTCCGTGTTTTCCCGGATTGTTACGCATGGCACGCCCAGAGCCGTTGTTTCTTGAGGTAAACGGTGATGCGTCAACAGTTCCCATAGTTTTTAAATTCAGACTCGAACTGTTCAAGGGATCGGGTTAACACTGCTTTTTTAACTAGTTCTTTCAAAACCTTTCGATCTTCGATGGTAGAAATCGCTTTCACGATCTTTTCGGGAATTGGTGAAAACCTTGTGGAGAGTACTTCGGCAACCATTTCCCTGGCTTCTGCAAGCATACCTTTTTCCATACCTTGTTCCATACCTTTTTCCATACAATACTCTTCTACACTGCTGATATATCTCATTTTTCTATCCTCCTCGTAATCCATGATCCGTTGTGAAAAACTCTTTTTCAGTTCTTCGGGAAGAGTCATGATCCAGTCGATGAACAAAAAAAGATGGATCACATCCTGTTTGTTATATCCCCGCTTGTAAAGCGCCATGGTCAGATGCCACTTCCATGCAAACCGCTCACGGGGGGTATGACGGGTCTCCAAGGTCTTCAAATGCGCTATGACCACGATGGCAAATGGATTGGGATCGTTTTCAAGCGTCGCTACATCATTATAATCCAACAGCTTGATCATGGGAAATTCCATTTCAAGCCGGAACCCCCATCGCTTGTACCCGAAAGAAGCCGGACGCCACGTAAGGCTTTCATCCGTCAGTACGGCCAGGCTCACCACGGGGCAGCGGAACTTGTCGTAAATCCTGTAATTATAGACATATATCCGCTCGGCAAAATCGCGTTCATAAGCCCCCTGAACCTCAATATGTGTCAAAACCATGAGGGGTGCGCCATCACAGGTGTGTACCCGGACCAGTTTATCGGCAAGCCATCGCCCTATCTCCGAATCTCTGACAAGTAGGGGCGAACGGCCGTTCGCCCCTACATTTTGTCCATGAATGTGTATTCTTTCTCCCAGTCGATGCCGGCATGAACATCGGGGAAAAAGAATTCGACAAAGTCGATGAAAAATCGTTCGAGAATATCTTTCCAGGGGGAATCATGATCGGGTTGATCTGGCATGAGAAAGACTCCTTTACCGTGAAAATAAACCTATTGGCGGGTTCCCGAGGTTCGGCTTGGGAACCCGCGGAGCAAAATAATCAATTATGCAGAAAAAATGATCGAAATGTAAGACATAAGCCATTATTTTTTCATTTTTCTCAATTATATTACCAGATGGATGACAGCGTCAATTCCTATTGGAGAAAGACCCCCCCCTTTTTTACCTCACTCACCGAAACTCCAAAAGGCGATAAGCATTCTGAAACATCATTTCGCTGCCTTATCGGTCAAAGATGTTTACCCATTCCCCAATCTCCGCCATATCCGCTCCGCCGCCTTTCCATCCCACAGATCGGGCACGCGGGCGGTTTTGGCTTTTTCGATGCTCTGTCCGCAGGCCCGCAGGATGTTTTCTTTCCGGGTGCCGGCCAGCACATTGGTTCCGATCTCTACCGTGACGGGCCGCTCCGTGTTTTCACGGATCGTTACGCATGGCACGCCCAGGGCCGTTGTTTCCTCCTGAAGCCCGCCGCTGTCTGTCAGCACCACCTGGGCATCTTTCCACAGATACAGGGATTCCGTGAAGGAAAGGGGCGGCAGCAGAAAGATGTTTTTCGAGAGCCGGATGCCCATTTCATCGATGTTTTTCCGGGTTCGGGGATGCACCGGGAAGAAAATCGGCCAGGTTTCGGCAATGTCGTTCAGTGCCGAGACGATTTCGTTGAATACGGCCGGATCATCCACGTTGGAGGGTCTGTGAAGTGTCAAAAAGGCATATTCCCGGTGTCGCTTTTTAAGATCGTCAGTGGAAAACGCCTTTTCGTCGCAGTCGGCCAGTTTTCGGGTTTGATGCAGCAGATTGTCGATCATGACATGACCGACATAGCAGATGCGCTCCTGGGGTTTTCCTTCCCGGAGCAGGTTGGCCACCCCGCTTTGTTCGGTGACGAAAAACCAGTCTGTGATGGCATCGGTCACCATCCTGTTGATTTCCTCGGGCATGGCCAGATCGAAGCTGCGAAGCCCCGCCTCCACGTGCGCTACATCGATGCACAGTTTCTTGGCCACGATGCTGCAGGCAAGGGTTGAATTCACATCGCCCACCACCATCACCAGATCGGGGCGATCCTTTTGGCAGACTTCTTCGAAGGCCATCATGATTTTGGCTGTCTGCACCGCATGCGATCCGGAACCGGCTTCCAGGTGATAGGCCGGCACCGGGATTTCCAGTTCATCGAAAAAGGACTGGGACATGTCGTGGTCGTAGTGCTGTCCGGTGTGGATGATTCGGCAGGATACTTTGGGAAAAGTCAGGGAGGCCCGGTAAATAGGGGCGATTTTCATGAAATTCGGGCGGGCGCCGGCAATCAAAAAGACGTTCATTGTTTGTTGCTCCTTGGACGTGAAATATTCTCAGAAAGATTTTGATGCAATGGTATCGGTCGGAGATTGCTTGAAGCATTATCTTCGACATGTTGTTTTCCGAAAAAAACAATTCGACATTGATCATCGTTTCGACTATGTTCCCTACTCCTGCAGGGGAAGGGAGACTTTTTACTCTCTTCAGCGGAGGCTATGGGGTACCCGAAACGATGATCAATGCCGAATCTTTTTTCATTGAGCTATTTACTTGAGTTTTCGAAAAATAGTTCAGGACATTTTAGGAAATTTGTGAAATAATAGTTTGGTACACCGTCTTTTTCCTGAAACATTGGGAGGAACCTGTGAAAATTCCGTGTGCCGAGCGCCTACCATTTATTGTCGC
>CAJBLH010000049.1 GCA_903953895.1 uncultured Desulfobacteraceae bacterium
GACTCTTCTACGCGCAGTTTGGGCATGCCGGTTTCAATGGCCTTGGCCATGCCACCCAGTTTCTGAACTTCATCGATGATCTTGCGGGCCTCTCGGATAATGCCGTCGGTCAGAGCCTCGACATAATAAGAGCCTCCCAGCGGATCCACGACATGACAGATCTCGGATTCTTCCTGAACGATGATCTGGGTGTTTCGGGCGATCCGAGCGGAAAAATTGGTGGGAAGCCCCACGGCCTCGTCGAAAGAATTGGTGTGCAGGGACTGGGTGCCGCCCAACGCTGCGGACATGCACTCGAGGGTGGTACGGATAATGTTGTTGTACGGATCCTGCTGGGTCAGACTCCAGCCCGAGGTCTGGCAATGGGTCCTCAGCATGAGGGACTGGACGTTTTTGGGATTGAACGGTTTGATCAGTTCATGCCATAAAAATCTGGCCGCTCTCAGCATGGCGATATCCATGAAAAAATTCATGCCGATGCCAAAGAAAAAAGACAGTCTCGGGGCGAAGGTATCGATGTCCATGCCGGTCGCCAGGGCCGCCTTGACATATTCCAGCCCGTCGGCCAGAGTAAACGCGGTCTGCAGCACCGAGTTGGCGCCGGCTTCCATCATGTGATATCCGCTGATGCTGACGGTATTGTACTTGGGCATATGCTTGGAGCAGTAGCCGATAATATCCGATACGATCCGCATGGAAGGGGTTGGCGGATAAATATAGGTGTTACGGGTCAGATACTCTTTTAAAATATCGTTCTGGATCGTTCCGGTCAGTTTTTCCTGGGAGACACCCTGTTCTTCAGCCGCTACGATATAGCCGGCCAGGATCGGCAGTACCGCTCCATTCATGGTCATGGAAACGGACATTTCATCTAAGGGGATTTGATCGAAGAGAATTTTCATGTCTTCGATAGAATCCACGGCAACGCCTGCTTTTCCGATATCGCCGACAACCCGGGGATGGTCCGAGTCATATCCTCTGTGGGTCGCTAAATCGAAGGCTACGGAGAGGCCTTTTTGGCCGGCTGCCAGGTTTTTCCGATAAAACTCATTGGATTCCCTGGCGGTGGAAAATCCGGCATACTGGCGAATGGTCCAGGGCCTTCCGGCGTACATGGTGGACATGGGACCCCGAATAAACGGGGCAAGCCCCGGAAGGGTATTGACGTGTTCCATTCCTTCAATATCTTCGGCTGTATAAAGCGGTTTGATCTGTATCCCCTCGGGGGTCATCCAGTTCAGGGTATCCGGTGATTTCCCTTTCAGTTGTTTGGTGGCAAGGTCGATCCATTTTTGTTTTTGCGGATGATCCGACATGGTGTACTCCTTTGATAACCGATATGATGTTGCTGATAAATGAAAATGAAAAGATATCGTAAAAATTCAGGTTTGGGCTGATAGGATCAACTGTCTCGCTGACACAGCTCAACCAGAATGCCGCCGGTGGCCTTGGGATGGAGAAAAGCGATTTTTGCCCCGCCAGCGCCGATTCTGGGTTTTTGATCGATGAGCTGGATACCCTTGGCTTTCAATTCTTCCAGAGCCGCATCGATGTTTTCAACCCGGAAGGCCACATGCTGAATGCCTTCTCCGCGTTTTTCGATATATTTGGCAACGGGGCCGTCCGGAGACGTGGACTCGAGCAGTTCAACTTCGCTTCCACCGACGGGAAAAAACGCCGTGGTCACTTTTTGTTCCTGAACCGTTTCAGCACCGGCAAACGATAAGCCCAATACATCCGTCCAGAAGTTTTTGCGTTCATCGATACTGTTGACGGCAATTCCAAGATGGTCGATTTTAAGAATGTTCATGAGTTGCTCCCTGGCTGTCGAAAAGTTCCTGGTTTATAAGTGATGCATATCGATCGATATGCCAACAGATATATTATACGTTATCACGGCACGGTGATGGCCCGCCACACCATTTCAAACAATACATTGGCCTGAGAAATCAAGCTTTCCTTCTGGCCGCGCGACACCCACATAAAAAAAGTTCGCTGAACGAACCCCATCATGAAATCCATCAACACACCGGCGCGGACATTGGGATTCAATATCCCTTCCTTCTGTCCCTGGCTCAAGACTTCAAGAAAGAGATTCATCATTTTCTTTTGTTGAAAGGTTTTATCCGCCATCCATGTTTTCATGGGAAGCGTCATAAACAATATCTTCGCCAAACTTTGATTTTTTTCATAATAATCAAGTTGTAGCCAGAAAACCTTTCTGAGTTTTTCCTTCAAGTCTTCGATGCCTTGAAGGTGATCGATGATGCGGTCTGTCAGCTTTCCCAGCCACACATCCACAACGGCAAACACCAGCCCTTCCTTGCTGCCGTAATAGCCGTAAATGGTGCTGAAACTCACCCCCGCTTTTTTAGCCACGGTACGGATGTTAGCCTGATGAAAATCTGATTCGGAAAAAATTTCCAGAACCGCTGCTTCAAGTCGTTTCTGGATTTCAGGCTTAAAAACCTTGTTACCCTCTAATCCATTCTTGTCATCGTTAGCCAAAATCATTCCATTCAACACTTTGAAATCGTAATAATTTAATGATTTATCTTGATATTTGAATCTTGTAATCTCATCAGCTAAAAATAACGTTCTGTTGTTTTATTTTTTATAACTTACTGATATATAAGTGATGCATTAAATAATTCAAATAAAAAAATATTAAAATCGAAACATTGTTACTATTTTAAAATGAATGGATTTATTCTGTCAAGTAGAAAAAACAGGCCAAAGGCCGATGGATCAGAAAAACCAATCCGATTCAGACTTCTGCCTATTTGATTTAAGGCATATATAGACATCCAGATCGCTATGATTTATAACTATCCATCACCCGCTTGAAGCCCGGCAATGACTTGATAATGGTTTCATCCGATACGCAGAATGCAATTCTGAAATGCCCGGGTCCGCCGAAACCGCTTCCGGGAACCACCAGAATCAACTCTTTTTGCAGGGCTCGGACAAATTCGACATCATCGGCAATGGGGGTGCGCGGAAAAAGATAAAATGTGCCCGGCGGTTTGACGAACACATAGCCGCTTTCTGAAAGGCCGTTGCAGAGCAGTTCGCGTTTTCTGGCATAAGCGGCGATGTCCACACTGGCTCCCTGCATTCTGGCAATGACACGCTGCATGAGGGCCGGGGCATTGACAAAACCCAATATCCGGTTGGTCAAGGCCATGGCGGCCAGAAGCTGATCCTTATAAGTCGCTGAAGGGTTGACGGCGATAAATCCGATCCGCTCTCCGGGAATCGAGATGTCCTTGGAATAGGAAGTGGTCATGATACTGTCGGGATAACAGGCAAAAACGCTGGGAACCGTGACCCCGTCATAGACGACTTTTCGATACGGCTCATCCGACATCAGGTAAATGGTGCGGCCATACGATTTTCCTTTTTCCGTCAGCAGGTTCCCCAGTGCCGACAGGCTCTCGCCCGAATAAATCTGCCCGGTCGGGTTGTTGGGAGAATTGATCAGAACCGCCTTGGTTTTCGGCGTGATGGCATGCGAAATGGCCGCGATATCGAGGGTAAAATCAGGGTGTGTCGGAACCGTTTTTAAAACACCGCCATGATTGCCGACATAGAACCCATATTCCACAAAATGGGGGGTTGGCGTCAGAATCTCATCGCCGGGATCGAGAAGCGCTTTTAAAATGACATTCAGTCCCCCTGCAGCGCCGCAGGTCATGATGATTTCGGCGGCTGAAATCGACATGTCCTGCTCTGAACACAAATAATCCGCCACTGCTTTGCGGACTTCCGGATAACCGGTATTGGCCATATAAGCGTGACATCCGGGGGTTTCCTGGTCCAGCAGGGTTTTCAGGATGGTTTTGAATGCCTCGGGCGGGTCCAGGTTCGGATTTCCCAGGCTGAAATCATATACATTTCCGGCACCGTGAATGGCCTTCAGCCGGGCGCCTTCTTCGAACATTTTGCGGATCCATGAGGATTTGGATAAAATAACATCAATATGCTTGGCTATCGTCATGATCGGGTTCCTTGTTTATGGATTGGTTCGTTTTTCATAAAATGTTTTTCTGAAATCATCGAATGCATCATGGATGACGGCATTTCGCATTTCACGCATCAGGTCGAGGTAATAGTGGATGTTGTGGATGGTATTTAACCGGTATGCCAGAATTTCTCGGGACAGGTACAGGTGGCGCAGATAAGCCCTGGAATAGTGCCGGCAGGTATAACAGGTACACGCGGGATCGATCGGATCAGTATCGGTTCTGAAACGGGCATTGTTGATATTGATCGTTCCGTTCGGGGTGAACAACTGCCCGTTTCTGGCATTTCGCGTTGGCATCACGCAGTCGAACATGTCTGCTCCGCGAGCGACCAGCTCCACCAGATTTTCCGGCGTGCCGACCCCCATGATATATCTCGGAGATACGCGCGGCAGTCTTTCCAGGGTAACCTCGGCCATTTCCAGCATGATCTCCACCGGCTCTCCGACACTCAATCCGCCGATGGCGTATCCGGGGAATTCCATTTCCACCAGCGCATCCGCCGCTGCCTGGCGCAGTTCCGGGTACATGCCTCCCTGAACAATCCCGAACAGCGCATTTGCGCCATCGGCATGATCCTGCCATGCGCTTTTGCACCGCCTGGCCCAGCGTGTGGTGCGATCCAGGGCGTCACGGGCTTCTTGTTCGGTTGACGGAAAGGCAATACACTGATCCAGGCACATGATGATATCGGAATTCAGGCAGAGCTGAATTTCAACTGCTTTCTCCGGAGTTAGCAGATGTCGCGATCCGTCGATATGCGACTGGAAGTCCGCACCGTCTTCGGTGATTTTTCGAAGCTTTGCCAGGGAAAAGACCTGAAACCCGCCGCTGTCGGTCAGGATGGGCTTTTCCCAGTGCATGAACCGGTGAAGCCCCGAAAACATCTGAATCACATCACACCCGGGCCTTAAAAACAGGTGGTACGTATTGCCTAAAATGATCTGGGCGCCGCAGGAAAGCAGATCTTCAGGAGAAAGGGACTTGACGGTCGCCAGTGTACCGACCGGCATGAAAACCGGGGTTTCGATATCTCCGCGCATCGTATGAATGATTCCGGCCCTGGCCAGGGTCGTCGTTGACCGTGCTATTTCTTTGAATTCCAGATCCGCCCCCATCAATCAATCAGCATGGCATCCCCATAGCTGTAAAACCGGTAGCCTTTTTCAACGGCTTGCCGGTAAGCATTCAGAACAGTGTCTCGCCCTGTAAACGCCGATACCAGCATCAGCAGTGTGGATCGGGGCAGATGAAAATTGGTGATCATGGCATCCACCACATTGAACCGGTACCCCGGATAAATGAACAGATTACAATGACCGGCGCCTGCCATGACCCTGCCGTTTTCAGATGCGGAAAATTCCAGTGTGCGAACACTGGTGGTGCCGACAGCCACAATCCGGCCGCCTTTGGCCCTGGCATCGTTGATGGCTTCGGCGGTCTGTCGGGAAAGAGCGTAAGTTTCTTGGTGCATTCGATGTTCCCGGATATCCGACACCCTTACCGGAATAAACGTGCCATAGCCGATGTGCAGGGTAATGGGAACCACCGCAACCCCCATATCCTGCAATTGGTTCACCAATTCTTCCGAAAAATGAAACCCGGCCGTGGGTGCGGCAATCGCCCCTTTTTCAGATGCATAAATGGTCTGATAATCGCCATGATCCTCACAGGAATCCGACTCCGGTTGCCGCCGGATATACGGAGGAAGCGGCGCCTTTCCGACCTGGTAGAGTACCTGATCAAAATCGCCGTCACAGGTGAACCGGACATCGTAACAGTCTCCGGATTGCCGCAGCACCTCGGCCCGAAGACCATGACCGAAATAAATCATCGCGCCGGCCCGGTTTTTTTTCGAACTTTTGATCAGACAGGTACAGACAAATTCACCCGTCATTTTTCGGCCTGTCTGTCCATCTGCATACGTTAAAATCAAAACCTCGGCCTTGCCGCCGGTATCCTTGCGGCCCATCAGTCGGCCGGGAATCACCTCTGTGTTGTTGACAATCAGCACATCGCCGGAACGCATCAGGGAGGGTAGATCGCAGAATACCCGATGGGAAATGGAACCGGTAACACGATTCAGATGCAGCAATCGGGAGAGATCTCTTTGCCGGCAGGGCTTCTGGGCGATCCGGTCTTCGGGAAGTTCGTAATCGTAGTCATTCAGAGCATACATCGGACTATCGTTTTCCCAGATACACCATAAACAGGCCCATCAGCATAAGTACCAGTCCGAAACGCCGGAGCCAGCCATCCGGCATTTCCAGAATCTTGGAAACCCATGATTTCATGCGCTCGGGAAAAGCAAAATACGGAAGTCCTTCGATAATCATGACCATACCCAGTACACAGAGAAAAAAATCCATCAGCGCCTTTTTTGATCAATCAATCTATGGACATCAGAAATGTTCTCAGATTCCGCCTGCGACTGTCGAGACCAATTTTTTTGCGAATCCGGTCCCGGTGAGACTCAATGGTTCTTCGGGAAAGCCCCATCAGTTCGGCGATTTCTTTTGAGGTAATCCCCATCCTGACCAGCTTGGCAATCTGCAGCTCGGACTTGGTCAGCTTAAAATGCCGGGAAGTCAATTTCGGGGAAAACGGCGAAATGATATCTTTGACATTGGATTCAAGAATCGTCAGATATATTCCCTGTTTTTCATCCATTTCCGATTCTCTGAGTTTTTTGATGTAAGGCGTGATCATTTCCTTGACATTGAACAGCACTTTCTCTTCCATTTCCATCCTGTCCGAATCCCGCTTTTTCAACAGGGACTTCAGCGCGGTGTTCACTTCCTTCAGATTCTGAGCCTTGATTTTCAATTCGGCTTCCCGGTCTTTCAGCGACTTGATCAGTTGATTTCTTTTGGTGATATCGCTGAAAAAAGAAAACAGAAACGTGTGATCACCCATCTCCAGAAAATTGGTGTTGAATTCCAGCGACAATACATTCCCTTCCTTGTGCAGCAGCCGGGCCTCATAATGGTAGGCGCCTTGTCGAACCGCTTTTCGAATATGGGCTGAAAGCCCGCGATGATCTTTCGGTTCAAAATCATAAATGGACTTTGCAGGAAGTTCTTCGGGCAGATACCCTAGGATTGACGCCGCCGATAAATTCGCTTCTTGAATGACGCCTTCGGAATCGGTGATCCAAAACCCTTCCATGGCGGTTTGTATAATCATTTCATTTCGTTGGGTCTGGTCGTGCAGGGCCGCTTCGGTCTTTTTATGTTCCTGGATTTCCTCAAAGAGATTGAAATTGGATTCGGTAAGTTCCGCCGTGCGCATTCGGACGCGATCCTCCAGCGTTTGATTGGTTTCTTTGAGAAGTTTATCCAGTTCATTTTTATGCAGCGCCACTTCAATGGCGGATTTCATCTGACTTTCATCGAAAGGCTTCAGGATATATCCCAGCGGGTCGGACAGCTTTGCCCGGGAAATATGGGCTTCATCTGAATGCGCCGTGAGAAAAATTACCGGGATGTCTAGTTCCTCGCGGATTTTTTCTGCTGCGGCAATGCCATCCATTGGTCCGGGCATGACAATATCCATGATGATTAAATCCGGCTTCAACGTTCTGGCCTGGTCAATCGCTTCTTCGGCGGAACTGGCGATATCGGGCACATCATATCCAAAGGAAATCAGAATATCCTGCAACCGAGTGGCAATAATGACTTCATCATCTACGGGTAAAATTCTTTTCATGGCGACTCAATTACGAACCAAAATAGTGGTTATTAAGAATTAACAGCGAAATCTGTTTGAATCACATCCAGCAGTTCTTTTCCAATCGCAATGCCCAAATCGATAAATTCAGGGCCATATGCCTTACCCGTATGGGTGCGGAATGTCTGTCTGATTTTTAAAAGCCCTTCCATTGCTCCGGGATAGCGACTGAGAAATTCCGACAGCGGCAGGTTGAAAAAAGACACCATATCCCAGACTGTATGCGAAAAATTGTCGGGCCCCCATCTGAACTTATCGGCATCATAGAGGCAATCGGCGATCAGCGCGCCCTCGCGTGTGTTGATGTTGATGCGGGGTTGAAACGCTTCATGATTGCGAATGGCCAGACAAATGTCTTCGATTTCATCCGGAGCATAGGGATAGGATCGCAGCGTTCTGCGCGCATACTCCGCCCCTTCGGCGGCATGATGCTTCATTTTCCGCTTGATATCATGAAGCAGTCCCGCACTCTGCACAATAATGACCCGCTGCTCCGTATACGCATGTGAATAGCCGAAACGTCGGCCTTCTATCAGCATCAAAACGCCGGCGTCAACCGTTACCTTGACGGCGTGGTCGAGTCCGTGCCCAAAATCGTCTTCCAAATGCTCGGAGACAAAAGCATACAGGTTTCTTAGGACGGGGTTCGTGTGAAAATAATTTCTCGATATTTCAAGTAGCGGAGAAAAATCTCTGTAAAAAGCCGGCTGTGGTAACCGTGACACAATCTGACAAGCCCGCTGACGCATCCTGGCATAAACGGGGGGCATAGCTTTGGGAATTTTTTCAATCAGAATCATGGCAGATAGGAAACGGAACAAAGCATCGATCATCAGCTTTCAGATACTGAAAAAAAACCTTCACAGACTTTCCACTTGCCGCCTTCCTTGATTACGTTGACAGTTTGATCCAGTGTCTTGGTTTTTCCGATACAGAACAGCTTTCCCACATAGGCGAACAGTGGATTGATCCCTTTTTTCATGTCTGCGGTAATGCGAATTTCAGCACTGTTGGAATTCGATTTAATTGTATGTGTTTTAACGTTGAAAAGCGTGCTCTTCATGTAACTGACGGGATATCCCTGTTCCATGGCCATCGCTGCAGTGTTTTGCAGATAAGAGATCACCGCATTGTTTTCGTCATCCAGCGCCAGTTCGTCGCAGAGTCGGGTTACCATTGCCGAATCGAGCTGGTAATACATTTTTGCAAACGCGACGGCTGCCTTGCCGGGCGTATCCCGCATATCGGCAAAAACAAAAATGATCTGCAAGAAAAACGATAGAAGAAATACCGTGATGAATACCGGGCGTTTGGTGTCCTGATTCATGAATCCTTGCTCCAACTGGTGATTCTATAAATAAATGATTTGACAAAAACGATCAACATTATATGTTGAATGGTATTGTGGCTGATCATCCCCATGCCGATCAACCTGACGATAACAATCGCATTCTGATAGCATGGAATGTGCGCCGAAACAAGATATTTTCAATTACCGCCGATCCTGGAAAAATTCTGCGTATGGAGCCCATGAAACATTACCGGCAACATTTTATCCGCCGGAATCTGATGCTGAGAGCCGACATCCTTCGAGCGATTCGTTTATTTTTCGTTCAAAATGATTATCTTGAGGTTGAAACCCCGATCCGGATTCCAGCGCCGGCGCCCGAAACCCATATCGACGCCCAGGAAGCCGATGGGTGGTTTCTGCAAACATCTCCGGAACTTTGCATGAAACGGCTTCTTGCCGCAGGATTTCCACGGATATTTCAAATCTGCCGCTGTTTCCGCAAACAGGAAAGGGGCCGAAATCACTTGCCGGAGTTCACCCTTCTGGAGTGGTACACCGCCGGTCATACCTATCTGAAAATGATGATCCAGTGCGAAAATTTGATTCAATTTGTCGCTGCAACCGTAGGTCATCCTACTTTCATCATGTATCGCAACTGTCGGATATCGCTGTCTTCGCCCTGGGATCGCATGACTGTAAGCGAAGCTTTTGACCGGTACGCGCAAACTTCAATGATAGATGCTCTGGCGCAGGATCGCTTTGATGAAATCATGGCGACACAAATTGAACCCTTTCTCGGAAATGATCGCCCGCTGTTTATCCATGATTACCCGGCTTCCTGCAGCGCCCTGGCCAGGTTGAAACCGGACAACCCATCGGTTGCCGAACGTTTCGAGCTTTATGTCGCTGGTCTGGAGCTGTGCAATGCTTTTACTGAATTGACCGACCCCATTGAACAACGAAGCCGTTTTGAAGCAGAGCAACGGCTTCGCAGGCATGCCGGAAAACAGGTGTACCCCCTGCCGGAAAGTTTTCTGACCGCCTTGAACGATATGCCCTTATCTTCCGGAAATGCGATGGGTGTGGACCGGCTCATTCTTCTTTTGACTGATGCAAATTCAATTGACGATGTGGTCTCATTTATTCCCGAGGAGTTGGAATGATCCGGAACAGCGAATGAGCATAATCAGGAAACAATCTGAATCCACAAGACCATCAGAATCGCATCACATCGTCATAACATAATGCCGGAAGCCCGATTTACGATTCCTGATTATTATTGACAAATATCTTCCCTGTGGTTAATTTCAGACATACATACTGATACAACAGTATGCCCGGTCCGCTTTTTTTTAAGTGAACTTTATTTGTTATATCTACAGGAGGGTGTCATGATCGAGGTTACCCCTTCAGCTACGGAACAGATAGCTGAATATTTTAAAGGCAAGGAAGTCTCTCCCATCCGGATTTTTTTAAACGAAGGCGGATGAGGCGGGCCGAGTATGGCTATGGCTCTGGATGAGTCAAAAGAAACAGACGATATTTTTGAAATCGATGGGTTTAAATATGTCGTGGATAAGGAATTCATGGTAAAGGCCAAGCCTATCAAGGTGGATTTTCTGGTCAGCGGTTTCAAAGTGGATTGCGGCATCGATTTTACTTCCGGCTGCTCCAGTTGCGGGACCACCGGTTCCTGCTGTTCGACTTAATTGCGCATCTCAGCCGGATTTTTGAATAATAAGGGCGGATTGGTTTGAAGTCTCAATCTTTAACCGGTCCGCCCTGTATTTGTTCCCGCAGGGTTTCACGTTCCTTTAAATTCTACCACGCAATTTCTTCGGCTCAGTAAAGACCGATCAGCATGCGAGTGGCTACCAACAAAAGCAGACCTGCAAACAACTTCTTCAGATTATTCACCGGAAGACTGTGGGCCAGGCGGACCCCGAGTGGAGCTGTCAGCACACTGGCGCCGATGATTCCGGCCAAGGCAGGCAGATAGACAAAGCCCAGAGAGTAAGCGGGCAGGTTATCGGCGGAAAGGCCGTTGAACACATACCCGGCCGTTCCGGCCACCGCAATCGGAAAACCAATGGCTGCCGATGTTCCGATAGCCTCGTGCAACGGAATATTACACCACACCATAAAGGGCACCGAAAGTGTACCACCACCGATTCCCACCAGGCTAGACACGCCACCAATGATATTTCCCACGCCGAACATGCCGACGGCGCCCGGCAGCGGCCGACCGGGTTTGGGCTTTCGGCCCGACAGCATTTGAACAGCCACATAATAAAGAAACAACACGAAAAAACCTTTCAGAAAACGGGTTGAAAGGCTTGCGGCCACAGTTGCACCCAGAAACGTTCCAACCAAAATGCCGATGACAATGCGCTTGACCACCAGCCACCTTACAGCCCCCCGGCGATGGTGAGACCAGAAACTGGAAACAGCCGTGAACATGATGCTGGCCATCGAAGTGCCCAGAGCCAGATGCATCATCGCCTGTTCTGATACACCCTGGCGGGTAAAACAGAACACCAGCATCGGAACGATCACCAGCCCGCCGCCGATTCCCAAAAGGCCGGCCAGAACGCCGGCGACACCTCCAACCAGGCCATACATCACAAAAACTGAGGACATTTCGTTTTCCTTTATCTGTCTTCGGGTATTTCTCTAAGCAAAACTTGCATCAATACATTGATAATGGTTGCAAGTTCAGATAGTTAACTGAAAATAATCATTTTTATTTTTAATTGCGCCTCTCCGAACACGGGGGTATGGTATTCAATACTTATCGAAATATCAACTGTGAAAGGCTGGATATTTCAATACAAAAATTGCTTCCGACGTGTTCCATGCCCGTCCATACCGTCAATTTCTGGAAATACATACCTGGCGAGCCTCTCACAAGAGAAGTGGGCCGGGCAGTTTCCAATTGACAAGCCGACGGCATTTGACTATGAAACAGCCGACGGTTTCATGTGACTTCATCACACGCAGTTGCCCCATTAACCTGCGGTTTTTTGTATAGGAGCCAGATGGTTTTTTATCGATTTGGCAATCAGGAACCCGCTTCATGCAGGAGGAAAGTTCAGATGAGAAATGCAAAATGGATATTTATGACGCTGGCGGCGGCACTCATGGGCGGTTTCTTTTTTTACAGCCCAGGAATTATTCAGGCTGCTGATCCGATCAAGCTCAACTACTCGATTTTTTTCCCCGCTCCGCATAAAAATACAATTCTTGCAACCCAATGGGCTCAGGAAATTGAAAAGCGGACCAACGGTGCAGTAAAAATCACCATTTTTCCGGGTGGCACGTTGACGCCTGCCGATAAATGCTACGATGGTGTGGTCAACGGCCTTTCCGACATCGGTATGTCAGTTCTGGGGTATACCCGCGGCCGATTTCCGCTCTCCGAGGTCATCGATCTACCGCTGGGCTACAAGAAAGGTCTGGCAGCCACCCAGCTCATTAATTTATACTACCAGAAATTCAAGCCCAAAGAACTGGACGATGTGAAGGTGTTATACCTGCATGCGCACGGCCCCGGGATCCTGCACACAAAAAAGCCAGTCACCAATCTTGAAGAGCTGAAAGGCATGAAAATCGCCTGCCACGGCTTGAGCGCCAAGGTGGTGGCTGCACTGGGTGCAACGCCTGTGGCCATGTCGATGCCCGAAAGATATGATGCTCAGCAAAAAGGTGTGGCCGAAGGCGGGCTAAACCCGATCGAATCTCTCAAGGGATGGAAGCTTGCGGAAGTGATCAAATCCACCACCGAAAACTTTGGATCGGCCTATTCCACGGGTTTTTTCGTGGTCATGAACCAGGACAAGTGGGCGTCTCTACCGCCGGAAACGCAAAAAATATTCGATCAGGTCAGCCAGGAATGGATTCAAAAAACCGGCGGTGGCTGGGATGAAATTGACAGGGAAGGCCGGGATTTCACCCTGTCCAAGGGAAATCAGATCATTGCGCTCAGCAAAGAAGAGGATGCAAAATGGGCCAGAATGGTTCAGCCCATACTGGATGAATACGTCGCCAACATGAAGGCCAAGAACCTTCCGGGGCAGGAAGTCCTCACGTTTTGCCAGGAAGAATTGAAAAAATTACAGTAATTGCCATCCGGGGAAGGGCGATGTCCTTCTTTTTTATCGGAGTTGCATCAAAGAGGAGGCGTCGTTGCAGGTATTTCTCAATTTAACCCGCCAGATGAGCCGCAGTATCAATGTTGTTGCCGGAGTCGCCATGACATTTATCATGCTGATTACGGTACTCGATGTCATTCTGAGGTGGTTCCGAATGCCGATCACGGGAACTTATGAACTCGTGGCGTTTTCAGGCGCCGTTGTCGTCGGTTTTGCCCTCCCCCTGACATCATTCATGCGCGGACATATTTATGTCGATTTTCTTATTATGAAGCTGCCCCTCCGTGCCCGAACATTCTGCAATGGTCTGACCCGCTGCCTGGGGATCATCCTGTTTTGTCTCATCGGGTGGAACCTGTTCAAGGTGGGAATGAGCCTGCAAAAATCCGGCGAGGTCTCGATGACCCTCAAGCTGCCGTTCTATCCTGTCGCCTACGGTGTCGCCTTCTGCTGCTTCATTCAGTGCCTGGTGCTGGTGGCCGATCTCATCAAGATATCCCAGGGAGTATATGATGAATGAAGTAGCCATCGGCATCACAGGTCTTGCAGTTGTTCTGCTGCTCTTTCTTACCGGCATAGAACTGGCGTTTGCGATGTCGCTGGTCGGCTTTGTCGGGTTCAGCGTCATCGTCTCTTGGAAGGCCGGACTCAACCTTTTGGCCAAGGATTTCTTCGATGTTCTTTCCTCCTATGGATTTACCGTTATCCCGCTTTTTGTTCTGATGGGACAGATCGCTTTCAACGCGGGCATCGCCAAACGCCTGTATGCTGCCGCCTATAAATTCGTCGGCCATATCCCCGGCGGGCTGGCCATGGCCACCGTGGTCGGCGCCACTGCTTTCAAGGCGATCTGCGGATCTTCCCCTGCCACAGCAGCCACCTTCGCCAGCGTGGCCGTTCCCGAAATGGACGCCTACAACTACGATAAGAAACTGTCGACCGGAATCGTTGCCACCGTGGGAACGCTGGGGGTGTTGATCCCGCCGAGCGTCACCCTGATCGTCTTTGGCATCATCACCGAGCAATCCATCGGAAAGCTTTTTCTGGCCGGTCTGGTGCCGGGGCTGATGGTCGCCATGTTTTTTATCGTCATCATCTACGTCTGGTGCAAAATCAACCCCGCCCTCGGGCCCAAGGGAGAACGTTCGACCTGGTCAGAACGCTTCAAGTCTCTGCCCGAGGTACTCTGGATCCTTGTCATCTTCCTGATGGTCATCGGCGGGATGATGCAGGGCTTTTTCACGCCGACCGAGGCGGGCAGCGTGGGGACGTTCTGTGTGCTGGTACTGTCGATCGCCAAGCGCGACCTTAACTTCAGGGGCTATATCAAATCCGTGGCGGAATCGCTGCGAACAGCCTGCATGGTGCTGATGCTGATTGCCGGATCGGTCATTCTCGGTCACTTTCTGGCTGTCACCAAGATTCCCATGATCGCCGCGGACTGGGTGGCGGCGCTTCCCTTCAACCGCTACATCATCATGGTCATCATCTCGCTGATCTATCTGATCGGAGGCTCTTTCATCGACGATCTGGCCTTCATGGTGCTGGCAACCCCCATTTTTTACCCGGTGATCGTCAAGCTGGGATTCGATCCGATCTGGTTCGGCATGATCATCTCGCTGACGGTCATGGTCGGCGTGGTCATACCGCCCGTCGCCATCAATGTTTTTGTGGTCAAGAACATCACCAAGGTGCCGTTCAATATCATCTACAGCGGCGTCTACCCGTTTTTGCTCAGTCTGCTGTTCTGCGCCATGCTGCTGTTTTTGTTCCCGAGCCTGTGTACGTTTCTGCCGAACGCACTCATGCGCTGAAAGCTTGTCAAAAAAACAAACGAATAGGGGGGATGCAAATGATGGTGAAAGGAGTTGTATATGAACATCTCTGAAGTTATTTGTAAGGAATCAAGTCACCTGCCTGTTTCATTGGCTAATGAAGTACTTGATTTTATTCAGTTTATCAAGATAAAGCACAAACTGCAAGATTCATACATCGCAAATTTAAAAGCTGCACAGGACCCTGTTATGAATCATTTATGGGGCAATGATGGGGATGAGGTGTGGAATGTCATGTAGCCCTGGGGAAATTGTTGCCATACCATTTCCTTATTCTGATATGGAAACCAGGAAGAGAAGGCCGGTTCTGGTGATCACACACCCTGATAATTATCGTGATTTCATTGGATTAGCGGTTACATCTTTTTTGTGGTAAAGCAAGTTTTGTGTGAGAATCTTGGATGTCATGGAAAAGGATAGAATATGGCCGATTCGATACTGAAAGGCAAACACATTCTGGCAGTGGACGACGAGCCGGATGTTCTGGAAACATTCCGGGAAATGGTACTGATCGATGTTCCCGACTGCCACATAGACGAAGCACGCACCTATGAAACTGCCCTGGATTTGATCCAGACCCGTACCTACGACCTTGTTGTGCTTGACATCATGGGCGTGCGGGGGTTCGATCTGCTGGAGGCGGCCGTTCAGCGCAAATTCAAGGTGGCCATGCTTACCGCCAACGCCATGAACCCGGAATCTCTGATGCAATCCTACGCCATGAAAGCGCATGCTTTTCTGCCGAAAGAAAAGCTGGCGGAAATTGTTCCTTTTCTGGAAGATGTTCTCACTTACGATTATGCAACCGGCTGGAAACGCCTGCTTAAAAAACTCCATCCTTTTTTTAACGACCGCTTTGTATCCGACTGGGAGAAAAAAACCGGAATGGAATGGCGGGAGTGGGCCAAATAAAGCGGTATGGCGAACACAACCCGCCCTGACGGATGATCATGGACATAGACATTCAGAAAAATAATTTTGCTGCATTATTGGTCGGGAATGGCCGAAAAGGGTATATTCCATCGCTGCTGCCTTGCGAAATAAATTTTCTGAAAGTCTATATTCTTCATTCCTGAGGCACATCCGCCGGTTCATGAGACTTCACTTCTTTTTTGATGATCTCTCCTTGCAGGACGATCATGGTTTTCTCTCGAACCGGCTTGCGGTAATCGTTTTTCTGGTGAAGGCTGCCGGACAGACAGGATTCGGCGCAGACACCGCAATACACGCAGGCAAACGGATTGCAGGTCCATGTAGCTGATTTTTTGTCCACCGTAATACATTGAGACGGACATTTGACGGCACAGACCCCACAGAAGGTGCAAATTTGGATGTCGTTGACAATCTCGCCCCGGGCATTTTCAAAAGGGGGTCTTACCACCGTGGGATAGCGACGGGTGGCGGGGGGGTTCAATAAATTCCGCATGATGGTAGGTGTCATCGTGAACATGGCATTTTCCTCCCTTTTCATCTTTCTGTACAACTGATACAGGGATCGATGGACAGAACGATCACCGGCACATCCGAAAGCCACATTCCGGGCAGCATGGCCAGCAGCGCCGGCACATTGGCGAATGTCGGTGTCCGGACCCGCACACGTTCCAGATTTTTCTTGCCGTTCGCCTTGATATAGTAGAACACCTCGCCCCGCGGTTGCTCGACCCGGGAAACGACCTCGCCTTCGGGTCTGCCCTTGACTTTGACGGCCAGTTCCCCGTCCGGCATTTTGGCAATGGCTTGCCGGATCAGATCGATGCTTTGAAAAATTTCGCGAAAACGGACCTTGCACCGGGCATAGCAGTCTCCGTCCGTTTCCACCACCGGCGCAAAATCGATTTCGTTGAATGCCGCATACCCAAGCATCCGTGAATCCTGCGCAATGCCGCTGGCACGCAGAACCGGGCCGACCAGTCCGAGCTCATACGCCTGTTGTCGGGTCAGCACCCCTTTTCCGACGGTCCGTTTCTTTACGGTGTAATCGGTCATGATGGTGGTTTCCAGCCGCAACGTCTCTTTCTCGACATCTTTCAATTCCGATAAAATCCAGTGAATCTGTTCCGCATTCAGGTCTTTTCTGACGCCGCCAATCACATTGACGGAGATGACAACCCGGTTGCCGGTGGTGGCTTCGTCGATATCGAGAATTTTCTCCCGGATCTTCCAGCATTGCATGAACAGACTCTCGAATCCAAAACTGTCGGCAAACAGGCCCATCCACAGCAGATGGCTGTGGATGCGATGCAGTTCGGACCAGATGACCCGCAGAAACCTGGCCCGCGGCGGCACATCGATGCCCATCATCTCTTCAAGGCCCTGACAGTAGCACATGGCGTGGATCATTGAACAGATACCGCAGATCCGCTCCACCACATAGATCATCTGCTGAAAATCCCGGATTTCCGCCAGTTTCTCGAGCCCCCGATGCACATACCCGAAGGCGGGAATGGCCTCGGTAATGACTTCGTCCTGCAATGTCAGTTGCAGATGCACCGGTTCCGGCAGTACCGGATGCTGGGGGCCAAAAGGGATGATCGTTTTTGTCATGATGGATTCTCCCCGGGTGTGTTCAGTGTAGCGCTGGTTTTAAGTACCACGTATTTACAGAAAGGCGCCGCCTTGACATCTTCGGCCAGATACAGGGTTCGGTCATAGTCGATGGCCAGCCCCTGAAATCGGATGCCGAACAAGTCCTGAATCTCGTTTTCAACCAGAAATGCGGCAAAATAGACCGGTGAAATGCTGGGGATGGGGGTATCCTTGAGAACGGTCATTCGCAGGTGTTTCATCTGATAATCCCTGTCGAAATGATACAGGACATCCACCCGGGTTTCGTCTAGCTCAACACAGGTCAACGTGACAAACCTGTACCCTTCCACTTTTATTTTCGCGGTTTCTCCCACGATATTCTCCGGGCAGACCGGAATATCCGATACTATCATAGTCCTCCGTTGCACCATTCACCGTTTACCGTAAACGGTGAACAATTCATCAAGAATGCATGGCGCTGGCTTTTTGACGGAATTTTTCAAGCCCCAGAACCACGCCGTCAATTATCGCTTCCGGCTTGGCGGGGCATCCCGGCACATAGACATCCACCGGAATGACCTTGTCCACGCCGCCGACCACATTATAAGCTTCCCGGAAAACACCGCCGGTCAGGCCGCAAGCCCCAAGAGCCACCACCACCTTCGGTTCCGGAATCTGATCGTACAGATTGCGCAGCACCTGCTTGTTCCGGTGATTGACCGTACCGGTCACCAGAAAGATATCCGCATGCATCGGATTGCCGGTGTTGATGATACCGAACCGTTCCAGGTCATAGACCGGTGTCAGACAGGCCAGCACTTCGATATCACAGCCGTTGCAACTGCCGCAATCGAAATGCAGAACCCAGGGTGACAGCATCCGGGCCTTGGTGAGGATTTTTTCGAACATATGGCAAAGCCCCCTATCTTACATACAACCAGACAAGATTGACCAGAGAAAGTGTGATGCCCATGGCCCAGCCGTATCCGAGCATCCACCGCCAGTTCATACGGGCGGAAACGTTATCGATCCAGATTTCCACAAAATAGGTGATTCCCACCAGAAGAATTGCCCCCAGCGGGTTCGTTGTCCAAAAAAGGGAACAAAACCCCAGAACCAGAACGGTTTCATACCAGTGGGCGATTTCAGTGAGCGCCAGAATCGGTCCGGAATAATCCGTGAGCAGTCCCTTGACGAGTTCCTGATGCGCATGGTGCGAGGTGGACAGATCGAAAGGGGATTTTCGGAGTTTGATGGTCAGCACAAAATTCAGCACCAGAAACAGAAACGGGAGTTTCAGCAGCAGGGGTTGTTTCAGCGCATAAACGGCTTCGATTTTAAAGCTGCCGGTATGCAGATAAATGCCGACAGCGATAAAAATCAAAAGCGGTTCATAGCAAAGAATCTGCAGGAGTTCTCGGTGCGCGCCGGCCTGACTGTACGGCGATGTGGAGGAAAAGGCGCCGACCACCAGAAAAACCGCACCCACGGCCTGAATGAAGAGAATCAGAAGCAGGTCGGAGCGGAGAAAAAACAGAACCAGCGATATGGATGCCGCCGTCAGATAGGCATTGGCGCAGAACGCCTGCCAGACATTAACCACCTGCTTTTCTTTTCCAAAAAGCTTGATCACATCATAAAACGGCTGCAGCAACGGCGGGCCGATGCGGGACTGAAAGCGTGCGGTAAGAATCCTGTCGAAACCGGCGATCAAACCGCCGAGAAGGGGGCCGGCAACCAGTCCGGCAACAATCATCATAAGGACATGGCCTGTCATAGCGCACCTCCCACGATCAGGGTCAACAGCATGCCGGCAGCCAGGTTGATCCAGACCGTCAGCTTCCTTTCGCCGAAAATATTCGACAGGTAGTAATTTCCCGCCTCTGCTTTGATCAGTTTGTTCATGGGTCCGAGAAAGACTCTGGGCTCGGCGGTGTGAATGCCGCTGAGATAAGGCGGGCAGATACGTGCCTGGGTGGCGCCCCGGACGGCCCAGATCGATTGCAGAAAGCCAAGAACGGCGATCAGGCAAAGGGGCAGTACGGCAAAAACGCCATACGCATTTTCCAGAATACCGTTTTTAAGAGAATAAGGCGGCGCATAATTCAGGTTCATCGCGGCAGTGAACAGCCCTCTGTATATCCAGGGAACGGCGATACTGAGAATCCCGGCCCCCGTACAAAGCGACAGCAATGCCCCCCACGTCAGCGCCGGCTGCTTCTCGAGATGGAATATCCCGGCAAACGGATCACTCATCAGCGTTCCGGCCCACCGGGCCCAGTACATGGCTGTCAGGGCGCTGCCGACAGCCGCCAGAATGATGACGAAAATATTTCCGGCGGCTGCCTCCATGGCCATCCACTTACCAAGAAGCAGGCCGAAAGGAGGCATGATCATCATCACGACCCCCATCACCGTGATGAGCGCCGTCAAAGGCATTTTGGCATACAGACCGCGCATGTCTTCGATATCACGGCTTTCGATATGCTGCTCGATCGTACCCACACACAGAAAGAGCATGGCCTTGATGACGGCATGGAAAATGATGAGCAGGACAGCGGCGGTCATGGACTCCGGTGTATTGAGGCCGGCACAGGCGAAAATGAGACCGAGATTGCTGATGGTGGAATAGGCCAGCACTTTTTTGCCGTTGCTCTGACCAAGCGCCAGTGCGGCTCCGGCCAGAAACGTGAATGCACCGAAAATAGCGATGCAGGGGCTCAAGAAACTTCCCTGCATGGCCGGCGCCAGTCGGAGTGCCAGATAGACACCGACCTTGACCATGGTGCTGGAATGGAGCAGGGCCGAGACCGGTGTTGGGGCGACCATGGCCCCTACCAGCCAGCTCTGCATGGGAAACTGGGCGGATTTGACGAAACAGGCGAAACACAGCAGCGACAGAGACAGAAAAGAAAGTCCGGCGCCGGCGGGTGTGCGGATGACCTGCTGCATGTCGATACTCCCAATGTTGCGGTAGATCATGATCAGCGACACGATAAACGCCAGACAGCCGATACTGTTCATCCACAATGCCCGGACGGAATTCCGGACGGCGATCTCGGTTCCATCGTGGCCGATGAGCAGAAATGAGCAGAGGGTGGTGGCTTCGAAAAAGAAGTGAATGACGGTCATATCGTTGGAAAGCACCAAACCGTTCATAACCCCGAGAAAAAACAGCATGACGAAGAAAAACCGAGGCTGCCGGCTGGTTGCCGGATGCAGGTGTTCTTCGTGGTTTTTCATGTAGGGAATAGCCTGAAAGCAGATGATTGACCCGACGATGGATATGATCAGCACCATGATGAGCGATAGGTTATCGCAGTAAAAAGCCTGAGTGGTCGGATGGTCCGCGATCATGAACACTTCAAACCAGATGACAAGGATAATCTGCAAGGCGGCGGGGATGATGACAAGAATACTGCGATGTTTGATTCCGTAATACAGGATGGCAAACATCAGGATGAAATCCGGAATCTGAATGAGGCCATGGACATCGAGGCCGAAAACGGTTTCCGGAGAAAACGTGAAGGGAACATACGAGATCAGAAGCAGTGAGCAAGTGATCAGAATACATCCGGTTGACAGGACAATGAATGACCGGACCGGGGCGGAGCGGATTGCATAGCAGCTCAGCGCACCCAGAAAAGGCAGGAGTATCAGCATGAAAGTAATCGTTTGCATGGCGTTTTCATCCTCGTTGTCTGTGGGTCAGGTCAAAATTTTCGCTCATCGAAAAGGGCATCGATACCGGCAATCAACTGGTCGTCGGTCCAGTGCTTGAGCGCAATGGCTCCGGCCGGACATTCCGAAACACAGATACCGCACCCCATGCAGGCCGATGGCGGAATCTCCGACACGCCGTCCGGATTGATCCGCGGCGCACTGAAAGGGCATATCCGGACACAGATGAGACATGCGGCGCATTTATCCGCATCGACTTGCGCAACGGCCGCAGATGTTGTCATGATTTCTTTGCACAGGATTTTGACGGCCTGTTGCCCCGCACTTTTGGCCATGGTAATGGATTCTTCGATAAACCTGGGGCTGTGCGCCAAACCGGCCAGAAAAATGCCGGAAGTTGCAAATTCCACGGGCCTTAATTTGACATGGGCCTCCAGAAAAAATCCCTCATCGGTTGTCGGAAGCTTCAGGAGATGGGCGATCTGCTTGGTCCCTTCATCCGGCCGAATACCGGCACTCAACACCACGATATCGGGTTCGACCCGAAAATCCTGGTGAGAGCTTCTGTCCGTGAAATCGACGGTCAACGTGCCGTTTGCATCAAACACCTGCGGTTTTTCATCCGGATGATATCGGAAAAAAAGCGCACCCTGCTGTCTGGATTCAGCATAATAGAGTTCTTTGAATCCAAACGTTCGGACGTCCCGGTATAACACGACAACTTTGGCCTCGGGATTCATTTTTTTGAGCTGGATACTGTTTTTGACGGCTGCGGCGCAACACACGCGGCTGCAGTAAGAAAAACCAGGTTCACGTGATCCGACGCACTGGATCATGACGATACGGTTCAGCCGTTTTGCCCAGGACGGATCATCGATCATCCGTTTTGAAAATGCGACTTGCGTCAGTATTCGATCATCTTTTCCATAACGATATTCCACAGGTTCATAAGGCCGACCGCCTGTGGCGACAATAACTGCTCCATACTGAATCGAAACGGGCCCATCTTGTGTTTCGATGGTTCCCTGAAATGCGCCGCAATGTCCGCTATGGGATACCAGCCTGCTGTTTAAATGAACCGAAATATTGGCATGATGGGTGACACGTTCCGTCAGGTATCGAATCGACCTTGCCGGAGAATTTCCTTCGAGCGTCAGGCTCAGATTTCTGGCAAAACCACCCAAACTGTCATTTTTTTCAACCAGATAGACTTTGAATCCCTGGTCTGCAATGGTCAGCGCAGCACTCAGCCCGGCAATGCCTCCTCCGATCACCAGACCCTCGTTTACAACCCGATAGGATTTATCATACAGCGGCTCCAGTCGCCTGGCCCGGCCCACACCGGCATGTATCAGTTCCATGGCTTTCTGTGTGGCTTTATCCGGCTCATTGCCATGTACCCAGGAACACTGGTTCCGGATATTGGTCAGCTCGAACAGGTAAGGATTCAGGCCGGCATCCTTCAGTGTATTCTGAAACAGGGACTCATGCGTTTTGGGC
The DNA here is from genome assembly GCA_903953895.1 of uncultured Desulfobacteraceae bacterium. Lineage (GTDB taxonomy): Bacteria > Desulfobacterota > Desulfobacteria > Desulfobacterales > Desulfatirhabdiaceae > RAAP-1. Next base: position 22,739 of record CAJBLH010000049.1, read on the forward strand.
GAGCAGGCGGCCACCACGACCCGGTTCAGGCGGTGTGTTTTGATCAATTCGACGATTTTCGACTGGGTTTCCGTGGAACAGGTAAACATGAAGTCGCTGGCAACAACCACGTTCGGCAATTTTTTGACATCCGCCAGAACCTTTTGGATGTTCACGACACCGGCGATATTGGTTCCGCAGTGGCAGACCAGAACGCCCATCCGGGGCTCGGCATCGATGGGATATTCATCGGGTCGTTTTTCAACGGTAATCTCGGTATTTCTGGCAGAACCGATGAAAATGGATGCTTCGGCTGCGGCCGCTCCCGCCTGAATGATGGTTTCGGGAATGTCTTTGGGTGTTTCGATGCCTCCGCACGCGAAAATACCGGGCCGGGATGTCGTCATGGGTTCATCGAAATCGGCGGACAGATACCCGTATGGATTGGTTGTCAGCCCCACCTGTCGGGCAAGTTCGGTAAACGCCTGCGACGGTTTGAAGCCGCTCGAAAGCACAACCAGTTCGTATTCTTCTTCAATTTTTCGATTTAAATGATGATCGAAAGTTTCGATGATCAGATTCTCGTTTTCAGGGTTCAAATAAATCTGGGAAATCATGGATCGCCGGAATTGCACGCCGTGTCGATTGCGGGCACGATCGACATAGTCGTCGAATCCTTTGCCATGGGCCCGAATGTCCATAAAATAAATTGTCGCCTGCGTATCGGGTTCATGGTCGCGCGTCAGTACCGCCTGCTTGACGGCGTGCATGCAGCAGACCGAAGAACAGAACGGTCGGTTTCGGGCCGCATCCCGAGACAGGACACATTGAATCCAGGCGATTTTTTCGGGTACCTTGCCGTCGGAGGGGCGCAGCAGATGACCGGCATACGGGCCTGTTGCGGACAGCATCCGTTCAAATTGCAGAGACGTTACCACATTCCGATATCTTCCGTAACCGAACTCGCCTTCCGTTGCTGTCAACGCCAATTCAAAACCCGTTGAAATCACGACTGCACCGGCCATGAGGGTCAGAATTTCCGGTTTTTGATCGTAATCCACGGCGCCGGCCGGACAGATTTTCCTGCAGATTCCGCATTTGCCCCGGGTCAATTTCAGGCAATGTTCGGCATCCAGGGCGTATTTCAAGGGAACCGCCTGGGGAAAGGTCAGAAATGCGGCTTTCCGTGTTCCCAGTTCACCATTGAACGGATCAGGAACTTTTTGGGGACATTTCTCAGCACATTTGCCGCAGGCGATGCATTTTTCTTCGTTGATATAACGGGGCTGTTTTTCAATCGTAGCGGTAAACCGCCCGGGGCTTCCGTTCAAGTCGATCATTCGGCTGAGGGGCAGAATTTTGATATTTACATGGCCGGCGGCCTGTACCAGTTTTGGAGAAAACATGCAGGTCGAGCAGTCATTGGTTGGAAACGTCTTATCCAGACCCGCCATGATACCGCCGAGAGAATGTGTTTGTTCGACCAGATAGACAAAAAAGCCCGTATCCGCCAGATCGATGGCGCACTGAATACCTGCAATACCGCCACCGACGACGATGACCTTTCCAATCGGATTTTTAAAATTTGATTCCATAATGATTATACTAAACTTTCATGAATAAACCGGCAACCCCACGCATGAAAATGACATTCACCCGCAGTAACCTGATCACCGATTACTTTCTGCGTTTCGGAGTCAGAAATATTTTCACAGAAAATGTTTTGCCCGTAACAGCGGAACAGGATCCGTGAAATGCATTTTAAACCACTGCGGATCAGTAATCTTGTTGAATCCCAAGCGCAGCAGCTCCGTAAAATAAAATACAGGAATACGTTTTTCGGGCCGATCTTTCTGTAGGATATCCAGATTGGACTGACACAGGGGACATGAAACCACAATGGCCTGGGCTCCGGCCTGCCCGGCTTTTTCCAGGATCCTTCCGGCCAGCGATTCGCCGATCTGCCTGCGGGCAATGCCGATACTGGCGCCGCAACACGTTGATTTATAGGACCAGTCGATCACCTCGGCGCCGACTGCTGTGGCGATGCGATCCAGCGTCTGGGGATTTTCATAATCCGTATACCCGGTGATCTTCGGCGGACGAACCATCTGGCAGCCGTAGTAGCAGACCACTTTCAGCCCGACTAACGGTTTCACCACCCGTTCTTTGATCGATGCAATCATCCGGGGCTCTGCAAAAAAACGTGTCATATCATGGACCTGAATATCTCCTGTTACCGACCAGGGGATATCGAACAGTTTTTTCTGGATCATCTGCTGTGAAAACCGCAGTCGGTTGAAGCACATGGCGCATGGCGAGACGATATCCCGCCCCATTTTCTCCGCAGCCGCCAGATTCCTGGCCGGAAGAAGTACCGACATCGATTGGCTGAGACTGTGAGCGGCCGTGGCCCCGCAGCAGGTCCAGTCCGCAATTTCCACCAGATCGATTTCCAGTTCCGTGAAAACAGCGGAAATAGACCGAGCATAATCATTGGCCATGCCTTCGAGGGAACAGCCTGGATAAAAAGACAGTTTCATCAATCCATTTCTCCAGAAATCCGGTGATGGGCTTTTTGCAGTTCCTTGATCGCCCTGGATCGAGGTGTAAGCAGTTTGAGCCTTCCCTTCCGCAGCAACGACATCCCCACAAGAATTTCATCTTTTAAAGAGCCATCTTTCATTTTTTCTTTGAGAATATTCAGTTTCGAATAATAGGCGCTCATCAACCGAATTTCATTGACGCGACCGGATGTTCTCAGCACATCGAGAAATGTCTGGTGAAATACGGCCAGACTTTCATATTCGGGAGCGACAGACGATTGCGCCGCAATATTTCGCAGATGATTGATGGTTTCCGCCACATCCACTTCATTGGGGCAATATGTCGTACACATTTCACAGGACAGGCACACCCAGATCGTAGCGGATTTCAGCAGCTCCTCGCGCCACCCCAACTGAATGTAGCGCATGACCTGGTGCGGCTTGATATCCATATAGTGGCTGACCGGGCAGGCATTGGTGCAGCGTTCGCATTGATAACAAGCTGAAATGTTGACACCGGCCTCTCCCTGGATTCTGTTCAGAAAAAAATCCCCCCGGTCTCCGATCCGTTTTCGTTCTTTAGCGGGTTGGCGTGCCGGTTGTCCTGCCGATGCTTCCGGGTGATGGTGATGTTCCATTATCCCATTGTCTCCTGTGTACTGATGAATGGTATTTAAAGCATTTTACGGCTGACATGCTCGGCGATCTGTCGGACGATCCCATCCTGCAGACATGCCATCTGCGGAGACAGACTTTCTCCGAAAAGGCATTCTGTAACGATTGCCACGCCATAGATACCTACAACCTCCGGAACCGCAATCCCCACATCCTTTCCCAATTGAAGTATCTCGAAAAAATGCATCCCGTGGGATGAAAACAGGTGAATGGCTTCTTCCGCAGCCGCCAGTTTCACCACCGTACCCGGTGGATACCGCCGGTTCTGAATGGCGTCGATCACAAAAACCCGGTCGTAACCCGTTACGATATCCAGGAGATCGAGGCCGATCAGGGCACAAGTACGCACATCCGTGTCTGCAAAAATTCCATCGAGTGCTTGGGCCACATGCAATCCGACCCCGTCATCGGAGAGAATGGGATTTCCCATACCCAGGATTAATGTCTTCATGTTACGATCTCCGGACTGTCCGGACCACCCGGCCTCCGGTATCACGGATATTCACCAAGAGCGGCATCTGCCCGGGCAGAGCGTGTGTGGCGCAGGACAAGCAGGGATCATAGGCGCGAAACGCCATTTCGACCCGGTTCAGCAGCCCCTCCCTGACTTCTCCCCCCTTGATGAACTCTTTGGCCGCCTTTTTGACCGACAGCGAGATGGGGGCCGCATTGTTCTGCGTGGCCACGATGAGATTGATTTTTGTCAACAGCCCGCGGTCATCTGTCTCGTAATGGTGGAAGAGCGTTCCGCGGGGGGCTTCCACACAGCCGATGCCGACGCGTTTCAGGCGCAGGTTCATATTGCGGATGTCCTTACTGGTCAAAAGCGGATCGCTTGCGATTATTTGATTGTGTTCCGCGGCCTGGAGGGCGCAGATCAGCCGAGCCCAGTGCATGGCCAGGGTGTGGTGCGCCGGCTTGCCGCCCAGGACGTCGAACATTTGCGCGTACTCCATCTGGGCCAGCGGGGTTGCCATGCCGTCTGCAACATTCAACCTGGCCAGCGGAGCCACCCGATAGAGCGAAGTTTCCGGTCCCTCTACCAGTCCTTTCCAGCCGATGTGTTTGAGAAAATTCATCTTGATATACGTCCAGGGCTCGACCCACTCGCCGATATGATCCACATAATCCTTCGGATCGAACCGAAACAACGCTTTGCCGTTGGAATCGATAACCTTGACGGTGCCGTCGTAAAAGCTGACCCGGTCGTTTTCATCCACCAGAGACATGTAACAGGTCTTCAACTGGTAGGCATCGCTTTGAAGGAGATCGAGATTTTTCTTGTTGCGCAGCACCACCTCTTTATAAATATCCATTGCAGAGCGTGCAAATGCGACGGAGTCATCGGCGATTTCCTTGATTCGCCGGCGCTCATCGGCCGTGATGCCCCGGGAGACACCTCCCGGTAAACCGCCTTCGGGGTGAGGCGGCTTGCTGAAAACCAACCGGATGATTTCCCGATTTTTCTTTCGGATATCGATGACCCTGGCGCCGATTTCTTTCCCCAACTTGCGGATGACGCCAAGGATATTGCGTTCAGCCGGGTCCGCATCCGGCCCGACCACAAAATCCGGGGCAGCCAGAAAAAAGAAATGGACATAATGGTCTTCGATATAAAAGGCATTGAATTCTAGCTGCCGGATCAGCCTGGCCGTGGGTGTCGGCGCCACATCGTAGAGATCGTCCAGCGCCTTGGTGGCGGCCATATGGTGAGCCGACGGACATATGCCGCAGATATTGGGAGCGATCCGTGTCATCTCCTCGGCAGGACGGCCCAGACAAAACCGCTCGAAACCCCTCAGTTCCGATACCTGCCAGAAGGCGTCCGCCACATCCCCTTGATCGTTTAGAAATATTTCGATCTTGCCGTGGCCTTCCAGTCGGGTAATGGGATCGATGGTAAGAGTCTTTCCCGTCATGATCCTTCCTCCGTGACCTTTTTGGCACTTCTTCTGCCCAGAATGGATGAAGGCTGCGTGAAACGGTACAGGTAGCCGACCGGATCATCGAAGGAATCGATGGCCTCCTTGATTTCATCATCCCGTTCGACAACCAGCAGAGAGGCGAGTGTAGACAGAAATTTGGGCTCCGATCCCACAACCCCCGGCAAGGGTCCGAAACAGCCCCGACAGGGGACATTGATCCGGATGCAGGTCTCTCCGCACCCGTTACGTGTCGCAGGCCCCATGCAGATGATTCCGGCCGCCAGGAAACACGCGTCCGGATCTGCCTCCACCTCATGAATACGATTGAAGGATCTGATTTCCATGCGGTTTGGTTTTCGCTGGTTGCGGGGGCAGGTATCGCAGAGAGCTTTTCGGGGCGCCAGGGTGGAGCCTTTTGGCGGAAGATCGCCAGCGAGCACGGCATTGATGGCATTGACGATCAATTCGGGCGGCGGCGGGCATCCGGGCAGGTAGTAATCCACATCGATGGCCTGATCCAGCGTGAAAACATGTTCAAAAAAATGTGGAAGTGTCAGTTTGCCACCGTTTCGAACCGTCTCCGGCTGCGGGAAATTTCCGTCCGGATTGACCACGGTTGGCGCATCCCGGTAGACCCAGTTGAAAATGTCGTCTTTGCTATGGAAGTTGGCCAGGCCGGGGGTGCCGCCAAAGCAGGCGCAGGCACCCATGGCCATCACCACCTGGGATTTTTTTCGCAGCAGTTCCGCCATTTCCTGGTGGTCGGAGTTTCTAATGGAGCCGGAAAGAATACTGAGCGCAATCTCAGCATCCGGCATCTGCTGAATACTTCTGTACTTGAAATCCATAGCCAGCGGCCACAAAACGATATCGACGGCATCGGCCACCTGCAGAATCACCTCGTTCAGGTCGACAATGGATGCATCGCACCCCCCGCAAGCCCCGAGCCAGCAAATCGCAACCTTCAGTTTTTCCGCCATATGGCATTCTCCATCTGCCCTAAACCTGTTTCACCGGGCCCAGTCCGGACAGGTGATGTTGCATCTGAGCGATCAACTGCGGGATTTTTCTGCCTTCCGGATCAATGTCCAGTTCCATGGTCAATCGTTCCGGCTCAATCCCGAAGGCATCCAGGACTTTGTGAATCAAGAATACTTTTTTTCGGGTCTGATAATTGCCGTCCTGGAAATGGCAGTGTCCTTCGGAACACCCGAGGATCATCACCCCGTCGGCTCCTGCCCTGAAGGCTTTCAGGATATGGCTGGTATCGATTTTGCCGCTGCATACCACCGGTATCCAGTTCAGAATAGTGGGGCCGATGGTTTCCGCATCGCTCAGATATCCCCACCCGAAATTGCAGGAAAAGCAGACGATTTTGGGATTATAAGTTTCCATGCCCGGTCTCCTTTGTCATTGCGCCAGCGCGGCGTAGACCGTCTCGATGCGTTGCTCCATCGAGTCCCCCACCATCCGTCGGGCGTTGGAAGGACAGGCGACCACACACAGGCCGCAGGATTTGCATTTGAAGCTGTCCGTCGCAGACACCCGCTTGTTCTCGAAGTCTTTGGACTGCGCTGCACCATAATAACACATCGATACACAGATTCCGCAACCGCAGCAGCGCTCGGAATTGACTTCGACGCCAGACAGGCTTTTCTGTATCCCAACGGAAATACAGGCCTTGCAGGAAATGCAAGGCCCGCAGGTCAGGCAGCGCTTGGCCTCGTCAATGGCCTCGGGTAGGGTGAAACCCCTTTCGAACAACCGGAAGTGCATCCGCTTTTCCGGCGGTATCCAGAGAACTTCGGGTTCAGACTGGTAATGACGCCGGCGGGGAATATCCTGGGACTCGAAGAGGCGGCTGCGCCCCTCCCGCAGGCTCAGTTCGCGTAGGTATCGTGCGATGGACTCGGCAGCCGTCAGGCCGTCTTTCATGGCATCCACCATGAATCCGATCCGGCGCACATCCCCGCCGATGAAAATCCATTCCTTATTTGAATTCTGCAGGGTGAGCGGATCGACGACAAGTTGCCCCCGCTCGTTCAGAAGGCCGTCGGTCTGCAAAGAGAGAATATCCGGCCCCTGTCCCACAGTAATAATGAGAACATCCCCTTCCAGGGTCAGAATATCGGCCATGTCAAATTGCGGGTTGAACCCTCTGGCATCGTAGACACTCAGGCAGCGCGGACATTCAACTTTCTGCATCCGTTCGCCCGTACCGATGATCCGGCTGACGCCACGGGAATAAATGATCCGGATTCCCTCCTCCCAGGCCCCGCGGATCTCTTCCCAATCCGCCGGAACGCGATCTCTGGAACTGCGGTCTTCGCACTCGAGGCAGACCATGGTGGTTTCTCCGGCCAGCCTGCGCGCAGTTCGGGCCACATCGAAGGCCACATTTCCGCCTCCGATGACCAGAACTTTCTTCCCACGGAAATAATTAGGTTTGATGTAGCCGTGGCTGACTTCATAAAGAAACGTATGGCCGTACATGACCCCGGACAGATCCTGACCCGCTACCTCTTTTCCGCCGAAATTCAGGGTTCGCGGAGCAGGCGTTCCCTGGGCCAGAAAGACTGCATGATAGCCGTCGTTGCGCAGCTTTTCGACGGTCCACTTGCCTTCGCCGATCCGGGTGTTGTATTTGACATCGACGCCCACCAGCCTGACGAGGTTTTCCAGGGTTGCTGCCAGCACCTTTTCCGGCAGCCGATAACGCGGAATCAGCCACAGAGCCCCGCCCAATCGGTCAGAAGCTTCGAAGATCGTCACCCGGTATCCGCGCTTGCTCAGATCGAAAGCACACATCAGACCGGCCGGCCCGCCGCCCACAATGGCCACGTTTTCCCGGTTTTTGACAAGCGGGTATTCGTCGCGTTTTTCCATCTGGTAGATATAGGTATCGGCAATGAAGCGTTTGAGAAGCCGCCGCCGGATAGCGCCGCCCTTGGATTGGTAGTTGCACTCCAGCTCGCAGATACCGCAGACATAGCCGCAAACAGGGAAGAAGGGATTCTTTTCGTAGAGGTAGTCGCCGATCTGAACGATACCTTCTGTTGCCGCCTTGGGATCTTCGGGAAGCAGGGAGATGAGGACATTGGTTCGCTGGATGTCCTCGTTGATGGGACACCGCACCTGACACGGCGGGAGAAACTGTTTGACTGCGGGTTCAACCCCGGCCCATCCTGTGCTGATCGTTCTCCACATGATCGCCCCTCACTTTCTGGCACTATATTCTTCACATGACATGCTTAGAACCACAGACTTTCAGAAAAATAATTTCGCTGCGTTATCGGTCGGGAATGGCCGAAAAGGCCTATTCTCTCCCTGCTGCCTTGCGAAATGAATTTTCTGAAAGTCTATACGTTTCAACGGGCAGCCAGCATCGATGCGTCGTATGCTTGAAGATTGGCGTTTCGAGTTTCCCTTTACGGAACACGTAGAGATAATCCCGGAATATCTATAAAATCCTTTCCACTACAAATGAGTAAAGCTAAACTGTGTTGTATCGGCTGGCTGGCGAGCCACAGACCCTTGACCCGGTGTCGATGCTGGAGTCTCAATGTCTTGTATCTGGGCGGCGAGGCTGCCGAAAATTTCGCCGGTAGTTTCATCAATGCACAGTGACCTGAAGCGTCATCGACCCCATTCTCGATAATTTATTAGAGACATATAATCAAACAAATCCTCTGTCAAGAACAAAAGCCAGTGACATGCTTTCGGCAGCCGGAGCCGGTTTGTTAATGGATTCCAGTATGAGTGACGTAGGATTCATGTCAACTGACGCATCTGTTCGGCAACCATAAATCGATGATCCATTTTTACTCCCTTGTGACTTTTTACAGGAATGGATATACTTGGGCTTTCGGAAAATAATTCTCTGTAAATTAGCTTTTTGGCATTTCCAGCAAAATGAATGGTAGGTGATCGGCATGCGGAATCAACCGGTGTAAAAATCATTGTCGAGGAGGGTCACAACCTTCAGTGCTGTCAAGTACGGATCAATTATGATCTGCTCTGGGATCCCATGGAGTTTTTCAGGACGGTAAAACCAACTTTCTTATGGTGTGCTCCACGCTCAGCCGTGCATGAGGTGTGTCGGGAGGGGGATTGGTCCAAGCGATGAAGGTCCGGTCAGTTGTCTGAAGCATTATTGCTTACCGCCGCTGGAGCGGTTCGATCTGGATGAAATCCTGAATCTGATCGCTTCTGAAAAATATTTCCTGTTGCATGCACCCCGTCAGACCGGAAAGACCAGCAGCCTTCTGGCGTTGATGGCATATCTGATCTTGAATACGTGGGTGTGTCTCACTACGGATGATCGCCAGGTTTTCGATGCGTTCCTCGTAAAGTGGGGACGCTCTTTATATCTTCCAATCGGAATAAATCCGGGAACATGACAACCAATATCGAAAAACGGATTCCCTTGGGCTTGAAGCCGGGCGACTGCATCGGCATCGTTGCGCCGGCCAGCCCCTTTGAAGAATCGGATTTTTTCAGCGGCATTCAGATACTGGAGAACATGGGATTTAGGGTGACTTTTCCAGAAGGGATATTTACAAGATCCGGGTATCTTGCCGGATCGGATGTGGATCGAGCCGCCCAGGTGAACGCGGCTTTTGCAGACACTGCCGTTCAGGCGATTGTTTGCGCAAGAGGCGGCTATGGATCCATGCAGATACTGCCGTATCTTGATTACGCGGACATCCGCAGACATCCCAAATTGCTGATGGGATTCAGCGACATTACAGCACTTTTATGTGCGTTGTACCAGCGCTCCGGCCTGGTTTCCTGTCACGGGCCTGTCATAACCACCTTAAATAGAGTTGGTTTAAAAACACTAGAATCTGTATTTAATGTATTGACAACAACCGGCCTGTCTGCCATCACGCTGAGAAATGGAATCGTTCTGAGTCCGGGAAAGGCGTCCGGCCCGGTCATCTGCGGAAACCTGACGACATTGTGCCATTTAGTGGGAACTCCATTTCAGCCGAATATGCATGCGCATATTCTGATCATCGAAGATCAAGGTGAAAAACCGTATCGAATCGATCGTATGCTCACCCAGATGAAACTTGCCGGGGTTTTCAACGGGCTTCTGGGCCTAGGGATCGGCGCATTTGAAAATTGCGGGGAAATGGATGAAGTGTTTACAATCATTGCCCGCATATTCAACCCGATGCATATTCCCATTCTTGCCGGATTTGAAATCGGTCATGGTGCAGACAACATTGCTGTTCCCTTTGGCTGTGAAGCGGTATTAGATGCGGATCACCTAATGTTGACGAATTGCTTCACTTCAGGATTGCGACCATGATGCATGTAGACCGACTGATGCATCAGGCACTGTCGGATCGGGTTTTCCCCGGAGGGGTTCTTCTGGTTTCAAGAGATAACCAGATCGAATTTTTTGAGGCTTATGGCTGTACCGATCTATTTTCCGGTGCTTTGGCAGCCAGAGACACTGTTTATGATCTTGCATCCTTGACCAAGCCACTGGCGACAACGCTGGCAGTGATGCAGCTCATACAGGAATCCAGACTGAGCCTGGATCAGCCGGTTGTATCCATTTTGCCCTGTTTCCTGGATCCTCTGATGTCTCGGGTAACCATTCGTCATCTTTTAGCGCATAGTTCAGGGATTGCCGATTATCACCCCTATTACGTGAATTTGCGACAAATTCCAGTGAAAGAGCGGAAAGAACGATTAGAGAAAATGTTGATTGCGGAACGCTTGGTCGGTTTTCCGGGAAAGCAGGTGATTTACAGTGACATTGGGTTCATGATGTTGCGATGGATTATTGAAACGGTATCCGGACAACGCCTGGATCATTTTCTGTCCGAATTTCTATACCATCCACTTGGATTGCAACGAATTTATTTTATGGATTTGAAGCGGCAAACAAGTCATGAAGATATTGCAGCCACGGAACTTTGTATGTGGCGGCATTCCCTGATCAAGGGAAAGGTCCACGATGACAATGCCTTTGTCATGGGCGGTATCGATGGACATGCCGGACTTTTTGGATCCGCCGCTGATATTGCATGTCTGATTTCGGTTTTGATGTCGGACTATCGGAAACAATCCCGGGGGGCTTTTTTCGACTCAAAGCTGATTCAGGTTTTTTGGTCCAGGCAGATGCCATCCGGAAGGGCTCTGGGGTTCGACATGCCATCAACCGATATCGCGAGTAGCGGCCGTTTTTTTTCATATAACAGTATAGGTCATTTGGGATTTACCGGAACTTCATTTTGGATTGATCCGGAGAAGTCAATCTTCATAATTTTATTGACCAACCGAGTTCATCCTTCCCGCTATAATACCGGAATTCGACAGTTCAGACCCCGTATTCATGATGCGATCATGGCCAGGATGGGTTTATCTCACTGAAATATCAGGTAAGTTTTTGAAATTCCAAAGATTGATACAATCATTTTATTTAATTTTCCCTTGAGAATGACTGGTTTTTCTGATAGTCTCCAAGATTTAATTTGATAGAAAATCATTTGTAACGACCATCTGATTTAAACTCGTCTGATTTCCCATTTTTTTCCAGAAACAACTGGAGCTATTTAACACGCTGTAAATGAGGCATTATGAGCTTTTTTGACGGATTTTTAGGGGTTTTTTCAAGCGACCTAGCCATAGATTTGGGAACCGCCAATACCCTGGTTTATGTGAAAGGCAAGGGCATAGTACTCAGCGAGCCCTCTGTGGTGGCGGTAAGAACCGATAACCGATCCAAAAACAGGGTTCTGGCTGTTGGACTTGAAGCAAAGAACATGTTGGGAAAAACCCCTGGCAACATCGTTGCCATTCGACCGATGCGCGATGGCGTCATAGCGGATTTCGAGGTTACCGAAGCCATGCTGAGGCATTTTATCCACAAGGTTCATAACAGGCGATCCTTTGTCAGGCCCAGAATCATCATCGCCGTGCCGTCTGGAATCACCCAGGTTGAAAAGCGCGCTGTTCGGGAATCTGCAGAATCCGCCGGCGCGCGGGAAGTTTTTTTGATCGAGGAGCCCATGGCTGCTGCAATCGGTGCCGGTTTGCCTATTACCGAGCCTACCTGTAACATGGTTGTCGATATCGGCGGTGGGACGACGGAGGTTGCTGTTATTTCTCTGGCCGGCATCGTATATTGCAGGTCTCTGAGAGTGGCTGGAGATAAAATGGATGCTGCCATCATGCAGTACATCAAACGTAAGTACAATCTGCTGATAGGAGAGCGAACCTCGGAGGCGATCAAAACAACGATCGGAAATGCCTATCCGGATGCCCAGAATCTTGAGACTGTTGAGGTAAAGGGAAGGGATCTGGTATCCGGTATTCCCAAGATTCTGACCATAGATTCGGAAGAGATACGGATCGCTATTTCAGAACAACTGGACGCCATACTGGAAACCGTAAAGATAGCCCTTGAACAAACACCACCTGAGTTATCGGCGGACATTGTGGACAGAGGGATTGTTCTGACCGGAGGCGGCGCTTTGCTGAAGAATCTGGATAAATTGATCATGGAGGAAAGCGGTCTGCCGGTCAGGATTGCCGATGATCCTCTTTCAACCGTTGCGCTGGGTTGTGGAAAAGCCCTTGACAGCATTGAATTTCTTAAACAGGTTGTGATCACTTAGCTTTATGTTTTCAAAAAAAATGCTGGTTATGGCTGGAATATTTGCTTTTGTTGTCATCAATATCATCTTGCTCTTTATTTCAGCCAGATATGTCGGTTCATCATCGGCATCCAGGCACTTGGGGATGGGGATAGTCTTACCACTTCAAAAAGCTGTAACCGTGTCCATCCGCTCGATCCGGTCAATGTGGTCGCATTATTTTTTTCTGATTGCCACGGAAAAAGAAAATGACATGCTGAAAAAAATGTTGGCCAAGACCATTTATGACGTTAATCTGTGCAAGGAAACAGAGCTTTCCAATGAACGGTTCCGCAAACTTCTTGATTTTAAGAACGCCAGCGGACTGAAATCAATTCCTGCCGAAGTGATTGGCAAGGATCCTTCCCAGTGGTATAAAATGCTGGTCATCGATAAGGGTACCTCCGAAGGAGTCATCAAGGGCCTTCCGGTAGTCGTTCCGGAAGGAATCGTGGGTCAGGTGATCGATGCCTCCGATCATCATGCAAAAGTACTTCTGATCATCGATTCAAACAGTGCTGTGGATGCACTCGTTCAACAGACCCGGGCCATTGGAATCGTTAAAGGTGACTCGGAAAATCGTTGTCTGCTGAATTATGTTTCCCGAAAAGAAACTGTCAATATTGGAGATTCCGTGGTGACATCCGGACTGGATGGCGTTTTTACCAAAGGATTTTTAATCGGAAAGGTGACGGATATTATTCTGAACAAGTCCGGGATATTTCAGGAAATTGAGGTTTCACCATTCGTTGATTTCGATAAAATCGAGGAAGTTCTGATTGTTTTCAGCCCCTCATCCCAGAGCAAATATCGCTGATAAAGAGTACATCAAAAGGCTTTTTATGAGCGACTTCAACGCACTCTATTTATTGAGCTTTTTATGAATTCCATCATGCGAATCGGACTGATTCTGTTATTGGTCGTTTTTCAGACAACGATTTATTATGCTATTCCATCCCTGAATCATTTCGTCGATCTTCTGATCACGTATGTCATTTATGCCGGGCTTTTTCTGCCGGTACATGAGAGCATCATGCTGATCATTGTTCTGGGAGCGCTGATGGACAGTATCACTGTAGGGCCTTTTGGGCTGTACTTGTCGATATATTTCTGGATAATTGTCGGATTGAGGCCGTTTGTCACGCTGCTGAATTTAGAAAATGCTCACACCTTACGGTTGCTGCTTGTAATCGCCATCGTTTTCGAGAATCTGATGCTGTTCCTGGGGACGGTCGCACTGAAGCAGGTAGTTGTATTCTCATCAGAATCCTTTCGGGAAATGGTTTATCAACTGGGATGGACACTGATACTTGGCCCATTTTTCGTCAAACTTCTGAATGTCATGGATCACCATTTAAAAGTTATGCGCAATCGAAATAATTTCTCATCATGACAGAGGCTCCTTCCCAGAACTCTTTTCTCAAGATACAAACTCCGGACAGCGATTGGTATAAACGCCGAATTATCGGGCTGTTTTGCTTTGTGTTACCCGGCTTCACTTTTTTATTGCTGCGGCTTTTTTATCTTCAGATTATTGATGGAGAAAACTTCAGAAGGCTTTCTGAAAACAACTGTATCCGTCTTCAAAGTATTGATCCGCCCAGAGGATTGATTTTTGATCGAAATGGTCAGCTCCTGGTGGACAACCGCCCATCATATGATTTAAGTATCGTGGTTAAAGACGCCAGACCGCTGGAAGGAACGCTTCAGCATTTGTCACAATATACACGCATTCCTCTGGAATTGTTGCGGGAGGGAATAGATAAAAGTCTGAATCAACCGTCGTTCAAGCCGGTATTGTTGAAACAGGATATAGGAAGGGATGTTCTGGCGGCCCTCGAAGTAAAACGCTTTGATTTGCCCGGGATCGTTGTGGATGTGCGTCTGCGAAGACTTTATGTGAAAAGTCTGAGCGCGGCCCACATCCTCGGCTATGTCGGTGAGATCAGCGCTGACGAATTAAAATCCGTAAAATATTCCGGATATAAGCGGGGGGAGCTGATCGGAAAAAGCGGGGTTGAAAAATCATTTGATAATTACTTGCGGGGAGAACGGGGGGGGCGCCAGATCGAGGTAAATGTGACAGGGCAACTTGTCCGGGTGCTGAAAACAGTCGATGCCGTGCCTGGAAACAATATTTATTTATCCTTTGACCAAAGAATACAGAAAAAAGCTGAAGACTTGCTGTTGGGCGTTATCGGCTCGGCAGTGGCGATGGATCCAACGACGGGATTCATTCTGGCGATGGCCAGCAGTCCTTCTTATGATCCAAACATGTTTGTGGATGGTTTTAGCTATGATCAGTGGGAATCCCTCGTTAAAAACCCTTCTCATCCGCTGCAGAACAAAGCCATTCAGGCCGAATATCCACCAGCGTCCACATATAAAATCATCACAGCAATGGCAGGCCTGGAAGAAGGCGTGATTGATGAGAAGACAACACTGTTTTGTCCGGGGGGGTATAAATTTGCAGATCGGGAATACCGGTGCTGGAAAAAAGGCGGACATGGCACGATTGCTATTGGAAGGGCCATTGCAGAATCCTGCGATGTATTCTTTTACCAGGTTGGACTCCGACTGGGAGTCGATAGACTGGCGACATATGCAAAAGCCGCCGGACTTGGGGCTTTGACGGGGATTCAGCTTGAACAGGAGTCTGGCGGCCTGATTCCAACATCTGTATGGAAAAAACGCAGATTGGGAGTTGCTTGGCAGGGAGGAGAAACCCTGTCGGTGTCGATTGGTCAGGGATATAATCTGGCAACGCCTCTGCAACTGGCGACCATGATTTCAAGTATCGCCAATGGTGGTACTCGGGTACTGCCGCTGATCGTCATGAAAATACAAAATGCGTCAGGTGAAACCATCATGGAATATCAACCTCAAATCAAGGGCTACCTTCCCGTCAGCACGAAAAATTTGGATATCATCAAAAAAGGGCTTTGGGAAGTAGTCAACGGAAAAAGCGGAACCGCACGCATCGCCCATATTGATGGAATCGATGTCAGCGGTAAAACCGGAACCGCACAGGTTTTCAGTCGAAAAGCAGATTCAGAAAATGAAGCAAGGCGTGCGCAGCATTTGAAGTCGCACGCCTGGTTTGTGGCATATGCTCCCTCGGAGAATCCGAAAATTGCGGTTTCCGTTCTGGTCGAACACGGCGAACACGGCGGCAGCGCAGCTGGACCTATCGCCAGTGAATTGATCCGCGAGTATTTTACTGAAAAAGCCAAGTGAACATTTTTCTTGTATGCAACCATTCGTGAATTGAAAACCAACGTCACAGGATAAGAGGGACTCATGTTTGACCGCCGACTGGTGCAGAATTTTGATTGGACATTGCTGATCATCGCGTTGCTACTGGCAGCATTCGGTCTGACAACCCTTTACAGTGCGGCAAGGGCAGGGTTCGACACCACACAGGCGTTTTATTTCAAACAGCTCATGTGGTATGGCGTAGGACTGCTGATTATGATCGCATCCTTTCTTGTCAGCTACAAAAGATTTGATCAATATGCCTACTCAGCTTATGCCATATGCGTTTTCCTGCTGGTAGCTGTGCTTTTGGTCGGAAAACTGGTTGCAGGATCTAAACGGTGGTTGGTTTTTGGTCCAATCTCCCTTCAGCCATCTGAACTGGCAAAAGTAGCGGTAATTCTCGTACTTGCACGATATTATTCAAGAACAGCCAGCATTAAAGGAATGCGCCTTCGAGACCTTGTAATCCCAGTGCTGCTGATCGCTGTTCCAGTTGCGCTCATCGTCAAACAGCCAGATCTGGGCACGGCAATGATGATTCTATTGATTGCTGCGAGCCTGACAGTGTTTGTCAAGATCGAGAAACGGGCAATGATTGCCATTGGTTCATTTGGAACCGTGACGATTCCGATGATCTGGCTACTTCTGAAAGGATATCAGAAACAGCGAATCTTGACTTTTTTGGAACCAGATCGGGACCCGTTGGGTGCTGGATATCACATCATTCAATCTAAAATCGCCATAGGCGCAGGGATGTTGTCAGGGAAAGGATTTTTGAAGGGAACACAGAATGCACTGTCATTTCTGCCTGAGCATCAAACGGATTTTATTTTTTCTGTGCTGGCGGAAGACTGGGGCTTTATTGGATCCGCGACACTATTATTTCTGTTTTTAATGCTGATTGTCTGGAGTCTGAACATTGCTCATGGATGCAGGGATGCTTTCGGTGCGCTTTTGGCCATAGGTGTCACTGCGTTAATCGGCTGGGAGGTTTTTATAAACGTGGGAATGGTTATGGGATTGATGCCGGTGGTTGGCATACCTCTGCCTTTTGTGAGCTATGGCGGCTCCGCCATCCTCAGCATGATGCTGTGCATGGGGATACTCATGAATATCAGCATGCGTAAATACCTGATCGAATGATCTTCCCGCAAAGCCATTGATTGTCTTAACTGAAAGTCCGCTCAGACAAAATCCCAAATCCGAGGAATCTGTGGATTGAAAACTAACGAAATCCAATTGACGAATCGGAAAATTGCATACGAATAACCAAAGATTTAAAAAATCAAAAAAACTTTTGACAACACGTTCTGGCAGATGTTATAGACCCCAAGTCCAAAAGAAAATAATCAAAGTTAATTATTTATCGCTGTTTTAAAACTGAAATTCAATAAAAATGGAGGGCACACGTATGATTAATGTTGATGGGTCGGTTTTTATCCAGATCGCCAATTTTATTTTTTTGATTTGGGTAATGAACATGATTTTGTATAAACCCATACGTAAGGCGCTTCTTCAGCGAAAAGAAAAAGTGTCGGATTTGGAACAGAGAATTGCAGATTTTAGCGCCCAGGCGCAGGAAAAGGAAGATGCGCTTGCTTTCGGAATCAAAGAGGCAAGGGCTAATGGGTTAAAAGAAAAGCAGGCATTGATCCAATCCGGCTCTGAAGAAGAAAAAATCGTCATTGAAAGCATAAATAAGAAAGCTCAGGCAGCACTTGTAGAATCACGCGAAAAAATCGCTAAAGACGCCGAATCCGTTCGGATTTCCCTTCAGAAAGAACTCGATACATTTGTCAATGCAATAGGTCAAAAAATATTGGGGAGGGCTGTTTAATGAAAATTCCGTTTAGGAAGAGAGGGCGGCGGCTAAGTCTGCTGCTGGCAATGCTGGTGATTCTATGGAGCGGTTTGGCGATGGCTGCATCCGGCGGAGGTCAAGAAGGCGGGCACGGCGAAGTCAAGACAAAAGGATGGCTTGCAACCGATACATACCGGGTTCTGAATTTTGCAGTGCTGGCTGCTGCTCTCGTATTTCTGTTGCGCAAGCCGCTCTCGCAGGCCCTTGATTCCCGAATCAAGGGAATTCAGGCGCAGCTTAATGATCTGGAAGCTAAAAAGGCCGAGGCTGAAAGAGTCCTTTCAGAGTATAATGCCAAGATTACCCGGTTGAGTCAGGAGTCTGAAACCATTGTGGCGGAGTATATCCGTCAGGGCAATGAAGCCAAGGCCAGAATTCTCAAGGAAGCCGAGGTGTCGGCGTTCAAACTGGAAGAACAGGCCAGGCGTAATATTGAGAATGAATTTGTACTGGCCAAGCAAAGCCTTGAGCGAGATATTTTTGAAAAAGCAATGGTCAAGGCTGAAGAAATTATTAAAAAGAATATTACCATAGATGACCAGAACCGATTGGTGGATGAATATCTCGACAAGGTGGTGGCATAGTGAAAAATCAATCAATTGCAAGGCGATATGCCAAGGCGCTTCTGATGATCGGCAAGACCGATGGCAAAGCCGATAAATATAAAGAGGAATTGAACGGATTTGCCGGCTTGATAGCTGCAGAAGCGTTACTGGATCAGGTCATCAGCAATCCTCTGTACAATGCGGTGGAACGGAAAAAAGTTCTATCGGCACTCATCGATAAATTAAATCTGTCCAAGGTCATGGCATCCTTTCTGAAACTTCTTTTTGACAAGGGAAGGTTCGTTTTTTTGGGCGCAATTAATGAATTTTATCAGAAGCTGGCGGATGATCTCAAGGGTGTAGCTCGTGCAAGTCTGGTTTCGGCCAATGAGCTTTCATCCGAAACTGTCGAAAAGATTCGCAAGGCATTGTCGAAGAAAACTGGAAAGGACATTGTCCTGGATATCAAAACAGACCCGGCGCTCATCGGCGGGGTGGTTACCAAAATTGGGGATCTTGTTTTGGATGGCAGCATCAAAACACAATTACTCAACATGAGAGAATCTTTAAAAAGGGGTGAGAGCGTATAATGGAATTAAAAGCTGAAGAAATTAGTCAGATCATCAAAGATCAAATCAAGGATTACGACAAAAAGGTCGAACTCAGTGAAACAGGGATCGTTTTGTCGGTTGGCGATGGTATTGCCAGAGTCTACGGCCTTGAGAAAGCAATGGCCCTTGAACTGGTGGAATTCCCCGGCGGAATTCTCGGACTGGTGTTAAACCTTGAAGAAGACAACGTGGGTATCGCTATTATGGGATCCGATGTTCACATCAAGGAAGGGGATATTGTCAAACGAACCGGCCGAATTGCACAGGTGCCTGTCGGCGAACCGGTACTAGGCCGCGTGGTTTCTGCAGTGGGCGAACCCCTTGACGGAAAAGGCCCCATTAACGCCAAGGAATTCCGTCGTGTTGAAATGGTCGCACCCGGTGTTATCGCCAGAAAAAGCGTTCATGAACCCATGGTTACTGGCCTTAAGGCCATTGACGCCATGACGCCTGTAGGAAGAGGGCAGCGCGAGCTGATCATCGGGGACCGCCAGATCGGAAAGACAGCTATTGCAATAGATGCCATTCTAAGTCAGAAAGGGCAGGACGTTTTTTGCGTATATGTCGCTTGTGGTCAGAAAAAATCCACGGTGGCCCAGGTGGTTGCCATTCTGGAAAAACATGGCGCAATGGCCTATACAACCGTTGTCGCCGCATGTGCCAGCGATCCGGCAACACTACAGTATGTAGCACCCTATGCGGGTTGTGCGATGGCGGAATATTTCAGGGATTCCAAACGGCATTCCCTTATCATCTACGATGATCTTTCCAAACAGGCCGCCGCCTACCGCCAGGTGTCATTGCTGCTCAGGCGCCCCCCGGGACGTGAAGCATATCCCGGCGATATTTTTTACAATCATTCCCGCCTGCTGGAACGTTCCGCCAAATTGAACGATGAACTCGGCGCTGGATCTCTTACAGCACTTCCCATTATTGAAACTCAGGCAGGCGACGTTTCTGCGTACATTCCCACAAACGTTATTTCCATTACTGACGGTCAGATTTACCTGGAGCCCAAACTTTTTTTTGCAGGCGTCAGACCAGCCATTAATGTCGGGCTTTCCGTGTCCCGTGTTGGGGGTGCGGCTCAAACCAAAGGGATGAAGCAAGTTGCCGGAACTCTACGTCTTGATTTGGCCCAGTACAGGGAACTAGAAGCTTTTGCCGCATTCGGCAGCGACTTGGATAAGTCCACCCAGAATCAGCTGACCCGCGGGGCACGCCTTGTTGAGATTCTCAAACAACCACAGTACAAACCCCTTCCCATGGAAAAGCAGGTGACGATCCTGTTTGCTGGTACACGCGGTTTTCTCGACAAATATCCCATAGATGTTCTGGCTAAATATGAGGCGGGTCTTTATACTTTCATCGAAGAACGTCATTCCACGATTTTTACGGAGCTGGCTGATAAAAAAGTCATTACCGAAGATATCGACAAAATGCTCCGGGCCGCCTTGAGTGAATACGATGAAGAATTTAAAGATACAATTAAATGATGCTTGATAATATTAACATCTATGGTGTCTTTATTAAGGACGATTTGATATGGCAAGATTAAAAGACGTTCAAAATAAAATAAGCGCGGTGAAAAAAACCAAACAAATTACAAAAGCCATGAATATGGTAGCAGCTTCCAGACTGCGCGGCGCGCAACAAAACATGGATGCTTTTCGTCCTTATGCGAATAAATTCGCTGAAGTTTTGACCAGCCTAGCGGAAAAAGCAGGGGAGGGCGCAAGCCCATTGCTGATACCTCGTGAAGAAGTAAAAAAAATTCATGTTGTCCTGTGTACATCGGACAGAGGGTTGTGCGGCGGGTTTAATGCCAATTTGGTCACCAAAGCCGAGAAATTTGCAAAGGAAATGTCTGAAAAAGGGAAGGAAATATCCTTTTCGAATTTTGGCAAAAAAGGCCGTGATTGGTCGCGAAAAGCTAAAATGCCCATAGTCAGTGAACATCTTGGGATTATTGGAACAACTATCGGTTTTAATCATGCTTCAAGTGCAGGACGTAAGCTGGTTGATCAATTCCTGATTGGTGAGTATGATGAGGTTTACGTTATTTATTCAGAGTTCAGGACCATGGCCAAGCAGGTGCCTTTAGTTGAGAAAATATTGCCCATAACCCCCTTTGAATCCGAAGAAAGCCCGGTTGCAGACAAAGATCAGCCGTATCAGGCCGAGCATATCTGCGAACCATCGCCAGCGGGCCTGCTGGGCGAATTGTTGCCAATGAATGTATTTGTTCAATTGCATAGGGCATTTTTAGAAACATCTACCAGCGAACATGCTGCCCGAATGATGGCAATGGAAAATGCCACTACAGCCTGCAATGACATGATCGGAAGTCTGACACTTGCTTATAACAAAGCCAGACAGGCGGCGATTACTGCAGATCTGATGGATATTGTCGGTGGTGCAGAAGCGCTTAAAGGTTAAATAATTGAAGCAGCATATCGAAGGACAGGAGGATTTTTGATGGGACAGAATATTGGATATATTAAACAGGTGATGGGGCCTATCGTTGATGTCGAGTTTGAACAAGGACAATTGCCCAACATCCTGACTGCACTGCTGGTTAGTAATCCTGCAATAAATGATGAAGCGGACAATCTCGTGATTGAAGTGGCTCAGCATCTGGGCGATAATATCGTCCGAACGATTGCCATGGATGTTACCGATGGTCTGGTTCGGGGAATGCCTGTCAGGGATACAGGAAGCCCTATAATGATGCCGGTTGGTAAAGCGGGTTTGGGACGTGTTTTGAACGTAGTCGGCAGGCCGGTGGATGGTCTGGGGCCTATCAGCCAGGAAAAAATGATGCCGATTCACCGTGAAGCTCCCAAATTTACCGAACAGGATACCACTGTGCGTGTTTTGGAAACAGGCGTCAAAGTGATTGATCTGCTGGTGCCGTTTCCTAGGGGCGGAAAGATGGGGCTCTTCGGGGGGGCTGGCGTCGGCAAGACTGTTATCATGATGGAAATGGTCAACAATATTGCAATGCACCACGGCGGTATCTCCGTTTTTGCTGGAGTTGGCGAAAGAACACGCGAAGGAAATGACTTATATCATGAAATGAAGGATTCTGGTGTTCTTCCAAAGGCAGCCCTGATCTATGGACAGATGACGGAACCCCCCGGTGCCCGTGCCCGTGTGGCGCTTTCTGCGCTGACCGCGGCGGAGTACTTTCGGGACGTTGAAGGGCAGGATGTTTTGATTTTTATTGACAACATATTTAGATTTACCCAGGCCGGGTCTGAAGTATCTGCTTTGCTCGGACGAATGCCCTCTGCTGTTGGGTATCAGCCCACACTCGCAGTTGACTTGGGTACTCTTCAGGAACGCATAACCTCCACCAACAAGGGAGCCATTACGGCTGTTCAATGCGTCTACGTTCCGGCAGACGATTTAACCGACCCTGCACCGGCGACTACATTTGCTCACCTTGATGGAACGGTTGTTCTTTCCCGTCAGATTGCTGAACTTGGAATTTATCCCGCGGTTGATCCGCTCGATTCCACGTCCAGAATTCTGGATGCCGCCTATATCGGAGATGAGCATTATCTTGTAGCCAGAACTGTTCAAAAAATTCTTCAAAAATATAAAGAGCTTCAGGATATTATTGCAATTTTGGGTATTGATGAACTGTCTGACGAAGATAAATTAACTGTTGCTCGCGCCAGAAGAATTCAACGTTTTCTTTCTCAGCCATTCCATGTCGCTGAAACCTTTACCGGTATGAAAGGTGCTTATTGTAAAATCGAAGATACCGTTCGAGGCTTTAAAGAAATCTGTGACGGAAAACATGATGATCTTCCTGAACAGGCTTTCTACATGGTTGGCGGCATAGAAGGCGCTGTTGAGAAAGCCAAAAAAATGGCCGAAGCACAATAAATACAGGTTGAGGGCAAATGAATGGCTGGAAATATAAAACTTGAGGTTGTTACACCAGAGAAATCTGTTGTCAGCGAAGAAGCACAAATCGTAATAGCTCCAGGAACTCTTGGAGAATTCGGTGTGCTTATAGGCCATACACCATTTTTAACAACACTTAAACTTGGCATTATACGTTATAAGGATGCCCATGGGATTGAGCGGTTTGTTTTTATCAGCGGCGGATTTGCTGAAGCGCTTCCCAACAAGGTGACAGTCTTGGCTCAGTCGGCTGAAAGAAGACGTGATATTGATATAGAACGTGCTAAATCAGCCTACGAGCGAGCCAAGAGCCGAGTTGAAGCTAAACCGAAAGAAGATATTGACTTTGTCAGAGCAAAGGCCGCTTTAGACAGGGCGCTGAATCGATTAAAACTGGCTGAAACTCGTAAATAGTCAATATTTAGGGTTTTATTATAACAAAAAAGCAGGCAATCTTGATGGTGCCTGCTTTTTTTATTCTTGATTAATTAAATGAAAATGATAACTTTCATGTGTCAATGTGCCGCCGTTCCAGGTATGGGGTTCGGCAGTCATTGTTGAGCTGATTGGTTGTTCTGAAATTACAAAACTTCAGCCGTGAATGATGTGCGTGTCGGTAGTGATGTTTTGATTGTGTCACTTATCAACATAAGGATGCCTAATGGATATGGATTCACAAAATGTGGCGTTTATTGTATTAGCTGCAGGCCTTGGAAAAAGGATGAAGTCTGATATGGCCAAGGTGCTTCACGAAGTACTCGGAAAACCAATGGTCCATTACGTTGTTGAAACAGCTAAAAAGTTTGACGGCAGTAGTGTGTTTGTGATTATTGGTTATCAGTCTGAAAAAGTCCGATCATCAGTAGATAAAAGTTTTGATGTTCAGTATGTATATCAGGAAAAGCAGTTGGGCACCGGCCATGCTGTGTTATGTGCGCTTCCATATTTGAGTGCAAAAATTAAGCATGTTGTCATATTGTGTGGCGATACTCCGTTGATATCTCAATCTACTATTAAATTGCTACTCAATAACCATCTTATTTCACGGAATGACCTGACTGTACTAGCCGTTGAAGTTGAGAATCCTACTGGCTATGGACGCATTCTGTTTTCACAGAAACTACAGATTAAAGCGATTATTGAAGAGGCCGATGCATCCGAGTCGCAGCGAAATATAAAAATTGTAAATACCGGTATCTATTGTGTTGAGAGAAACTTTTTAGAAGATGCTATTGGGTTGCTGACCAATAATAATGCTCAGCAGGAAATGTACCTGACAGATATTGTTGAAATAGGTTTTAGAAATAATAAAGCGATTTCCGCTGTTATCTGCGATGACCCTGATGAGATGATGGGTGTCAATACATGTGCTGATTTGCTGATCGCTGAAAGGCAGATGCAACTGAAATTATCAAAAAATCTTGACATTCCCATCTCTCCATGACTATATAACCGAGAGGGTGAAAAAGTGGAAAATGAAGTGCTGTTAATGCAGCAATTTGAAGAAATAGAGATGAAGGTAGAACGCTTGATCGCGATCTGTAGTTCTCTTGATATTGCAAATAAGAAATTAAAGAATATTGTCACTAACATGGAGATAGAACTTCAGGAGAAGTCGTTGGCGATTCAGAATTTATCAGAAGAGAGAAGCATGATCCGATCAAAAATTGATACACTTTTGGTGAAGCTAGAAAATATTGTTGATCAGGATGAGAACTCATTACAGTGAACAGGTAGCGAAAGGAAAATAATTTTCTTTGGAAGATTATCTTACGATCACTTTATATGGTCAAACGTATACTTTCAAATTCGAGTCAGATAATCTGAACGGGGCGGATGTCGTTGACTTACTGCTCAGTGAAATCGATAAGGTGGAGTCTCAATATGTACAGTCCATTCAAGTTAATAAATTTGTCATACTGATATTAGCTGCACTCAATATCACTCTTGAGAAAATTGTTCTAAAAAACAATTATCAGCATCAGATGGCAAGACTCTGTGACAGATCAACCATACTGATCCATCGATTGGATGAATTTATTATTCCACTTTCTGAGTAGTTACTGATCGAAGTCCTCTCTTCTTTGCTGTTTGATGAAAACTTTCCTGTCTGCTGAGTTGTTATAATTTATTGTCACTAACGATAGTGCTGTTTATGTGTAGTGCCCCTGCCGTGTTCGTTATTGGAAGATGATCTTTGTCCCAACATTTAATAAAAAGGGACCTTTACTGATTTTGGTGAGCATGTTCTGATTGTACTGAAAAGCCTAAAAAGATCACAGGGATCCCAAATTCCGAGTTTGGCTCAAAGGCCTTACAAAACGGCACAAAGGTGGGGGTTTACACATATTTTCTTTATAAGTCTATTGAATTTCTGGCTGCCATCAATAGCCTTGCAGTCTCTCTTTAAATCTTCAGATACTTTCCCTGTTTTCCTCTTATTCAAATATTATCTATTAAATCAAGCTGTTGTACCTGGTCTTATATCACTTAAGACTAAACTCCTTGTTTTTAATAAATGATATACAGCTACGACCGATCTGAATAATATGAGAAATGATATTTGTCAATCTGATTTATTACAAAGAGAATGCTAATATTTCTGCGAACTCTTTAGGAGATAGTGAATGAATGAATCTAGTTTTATTTTATGCGTAGTCTTTTTTCTCGCTGGTTTTCTTGCTGCTACTTGGCTCAAGATCAAAAGTCTTAAAGAGAAAATCATCCGTGCTGAGGTTGATGCCAGGCGTATTCTGGAGGATGCTAAACATCGTTCAGAAACAATGACTAAAGAGGCTCAACTGGAAGCAAAAGACGTAATATTTAAAATGAAGAGTGACTTTGATATTGAAACAAAAGAAACCCGTGCTGAAGCGAAGAAAAAAGAGAGATGGTTGATACAAAAAGAAGAGAATATCGATCGAAAAATTGAGCAATCTGATCGTAGAGACTTGGAGATATCAAAGAAAGAAAAAATTTTGCTTGACAGGGAAGAACAGATTGAAAAAAGAGACGGTGAATGTAAAGAGCTAATAGAGGAACAAAAACGGCAGTTGGAAAAGATATCATGTATGTCTTCCGAACAGGCGAAGGAATTGCTGATTCGTGCCATGGAGAACGAGGCGAGGTATGAAGGTGCAAAGCTCATTAAAAGAATTGAATCAGAAACCATAGAAGAAGCTGAAAAAAAAGCTAAAAAAATCTTATCTACCGCAATTCAGCGATTTTCTGGTGAATTTGTCTCTGAAAGAACTGTGTCTGTTGTTCAGCTTCCTGGGGATGAAATGAAGGGGCGAATAATCGGGAGAGAAGGTCGGAACATTCGAGCTCTTGAGGCAGCAACTGGAATTGATTTGATTATTGATGATACGCCTGAAGCAGTCATTCTGTCTGGATTTAATCCGGTTCGCCGAGAAGTCGCACGACTGTCGTTACTTAGATTGATATCTGATGGAAGAATTCATCCGGCGAGAATTGAAGATGTTGTAAAAAAAGTATCTTTGGAAGTTGATGTGACTATCAAGGAGGCAGGTGAGCAGGCAGCCTTTGATCTCGGCGTGCATGGAATTCACCCCGATTTGATAAAGCATATAGGTAGCCTTAAATTTAGAACCAGTTATGCGCAGAATGTTTTGCAGCACTCCGTAGAGGTTGGTTTTCTGTGTGGCATTATGGCGTCTGAGTTGGGATTGAATTCAAAGTTAGCCCGAAGAATGGGGCTTTTACATGATCTGGGGAAAGCGATTGACCATGAAGTGGAAGGACCACATGCACTGATCGGTTCAAAACTTGCTAAAAAATATGGGGAATCACCGAAAGT
Organism: uncultured Desulfobacteraceae bacterium; assembly: GCA_903953895.1. Taxonomy (GTDB): domain Bacteria; phylum Desulfobacterota; class Desulfobacteria; order Desulfobacterales; family Desulfatirhabdiaceae; genus RAAP-1. The sequence continues at coordinate 49,532 of CAJBLH010000049.1, forward strand.
TGTTCATGCAATCGCTGCACACCATGAAGATGTACCACCCAGTACTGTTTATGCTTTTCTGGTTCAAGCTGCAGATGGACTTTCCGGTGCCAGGCCCGGCGCTCGAAAAGAACTTTTGGAAAATTATGTAAAACGTCTAGAAGAGCTTGAAAACATAGCTAATTCTTTTAGAGGTGTCTCAAATTCATATGCTATACAGGCTGGCAGGGAGCTGCGTGTGATTGTTGAAAGTGAGGTGATTACCGATGAAGATGCGATATTATTGAGCAGAGACATAGTTAAAAAAATTGAAGAAATGCTCACATTTCCGGGCCAGATCAAAGTTACTGTGATTCGAGAGACCCGGGCCGTGGAATTTGCAAATAAATAGGATATGTTGTTTATGAAAAATGCACTGGATGTTCTAAGAGAGCGTGGATTTGTTGACCAGACGACACATGATGCAGAGCTTCAAGATTATTTACAACAATCTGAAATTAAATGTTATATCGGCTTTGACCCTACAGCGGCAAGCCTTCATGTCGGCAGTTTGATTCCCATCATGGCTCTTGCCAATATGCAGAGATGTGGGCATAAGCCGATCGCGCTAGTCGGGGGTGGTACTGGCCTTGTCGGTGATCCCAGCGGAAAGACCGAGACCCGCAAGTTGCTTGCCAAGGAACAGGTTGATGAAAATGTGATAGGAATCCAGAAGCAGTTGGCGCAATTTCTTGATTTTAATGCCGAGAAAGCGATTCTCGTTAATAATGCCGACTGGCTGACAAACCTAAAATACATTCCATTTCTAAGGGATATCGGTAAACACTTTTCCGTCAACCGAATGATTAAAACTGAAAGCTATCGAATGCGCCTTGAGGCTGAAGACGGACTGAATTTTATTGAATTTAATTATATGCTACTGCAAGCGTATGATTTTTTGGAGTTATTTGACCGAGTTGGCTGCAGGCTTCAAATGGGAGGCAGTGACCAGTGGGGAAATATTGTCGCTGGTATTGAATTGATTCGACGTATGCGAAAGCAATCTTCTTATGGGATTACCTTTCCATTGATTACCACAAGTACAGGTGCTAAAATGGGGAAAACAGCCAAAGGCGCGGTTTGGCTGGATCCCGTAAAAACAACCCCATATGATTATTATCAGTTTTGGGTCAATACCGATGATGGTGATGTAATGCGCTTTCTATCTCTATTTACCTTTTTACCGCTGGAAGAGATTCAACTGTCTGCACGGTTAAAAGATGCGGATCTGAACTTTGCAAAGTCGATACTCGCATTTGAAGCCACATCGTTGGCACATGGAACGGAAGAGGGCATCAAAGCGTATCGTGCGTCTGCAAGCGTATTCGGTGATAGAAGGATTCCTGATGATATATTGCCTACCAGTGAAATTCCCAGGCAAGACAGACAATTTGATGACCAATCCATGCCGCATTCGTTCCTGTCGATTCTCGAGTTGCGAAATGGGATATCGATATTTAAATTAATCCAAGGTGTTGGCCTGACAGCGTCCGGGGGTTCAGCCAGACGGCTAGTGGAACAGGGCGGTGCTTATATAAACGGCAAACGGATTGAGGACTTGAATTACCAGGTAACAGATAAGGATGTCATCAACGATGAGATTATGCTGAGTTCTGGAAAAAAAAGGTTTCATAAAATTAAAATCATCAGCTAATATGTCAGGATTCTCTCGATATCCGGGGGCGATATGAGAGATATGAAAAATTTTCAAGTCATTAAATCAAAATATTATTTCTTGACAATATATAAAAAAAAACTTAGATTAAAAAAATCTGGTGCAAAGATATTTTGTTTTAGAAATATTTACCTTGACAAGAGATGTCTTTTGTAGCATCATACAAAGATGATTTACGCGCTCAACTAAATAGTTTGGTTGTTGAAATCGTGAAGAGTGTAGGCGGGCATCTCAAAATACAAAATTAGCAGATTTGATCTTTGAAAACTAGATAGTGACAGCTTGTGAGTTTAAGGAACCCGGTTAATAAATAGGGTGTCAGCGAGAGCTGGCATTTATAAAGTTTAATTGGAGAGTTTGATCCTGGCTCAGAATGAACGCTGGC
>CAJBLH010000050.1 GCA_903953895.1 uncultured Desulfobacteraceae bacterium
ATTTTGTCGAAAATTAAATGACTTGGCAGTAACTACACCGAGCGGTAAATTGCTTCAAATCGAAGTCGGCAGTTCGCCTTTCGGTTAATTTGAATGTCCAAAAAAAATGTACTTTTTCGACTCAAATTAACGAGGTCTGATCTATGAGGAGCTGGATGATTTTCAGTCGCGGAAACCGATTGATGTCATCAAGAGCAATCACCCGATCATGATTCTCGATGAACCCCAGAAGCTGGAAGGTGCCAAAACATTCGATTCGCTCAAAGAATTTTCGCCGCTGGCAATCCTGCGCTATTCCGCAACACATAAAACCGAACACAATAAAATCCACCGGCTGGATGCCCTGGATGCCTACAATCAGAAGTTGGTCAAGAAAATTGCGGTTCGCGGTATCACCGTCAGAGGTCTGTCCGGCACCCATGCTTATCTTTATCTGGAGTCCATCCAGATATCTTCGGGTCCACCGGTTGCCCGTATCGAGTTTGAGGTGAAGCAACAGAACGGTATCAAACGGATGATGCGCAAATTCGGCAGGAATGACAACCTTTTTGACCTTTCAGGCGGGCTTTCCCAGTACAAGGGGTTTGTCATTGCCGATATCAATGCGGTTAACGATACGGTTACCTTCACCAATGGCGAGGTTCTGGAGGCAGGTGAGGCAACCGGTGATGTCAATGAAGCTTCCCTGCGACGCATTCAGATCCGTGAGGCGATAAAGGCGCATCTTGAAAAAGAGCAGAGCCTTTTTCCACTGGGGATCAAGGTGCTGTCACTCTTCTTTATTGACGAAGTCGCAAAATACCGAAGATATGACGAGGGTGTTGAACAACCCGGTGAATATGCCCGAATGTTCGAAGAAGAGTATCAGGATGCAAAAAATGACATGCTGTTGTTACTGGAACCTCCCTATCGCAAATACCTTAACGGGATTAAGACAGAGAAGACCCACAACGGTTACTTCTCCATCGACAAGAAAAGCAATCGGCTTGTTGATCCAACCGTACGTTCAAGGAGTACGGAGGCGGATGATGTGGATGCTTACGACCTCATACTGAAGGATAAAGAGCGACTGCTCTCCCTGGATGAGCCGGTACGCTTCATATTTTCCCATTCCGCTCTGAGTGAAGGATGGGATAATCCCAACGTCTTTGTCATCTGTACGTTGAAGCACAGCGACAGCAGTATCCGCAAACGTCAGGAAGTGGGACGAGGCCTGCGTCTCTGTGTCAATCAGGCGGGTGATCGAATCGACAGCGGGGCCAATGTCCATGACATCAATCTTCTGACCGTTGTCGCCAGTGAGAGCTATAAGGATTTTACGGCAGGCCTTCAGAAAGAAATATCCGATTCTCTTTCCGACCGACCGCGTAAGGCCGATGAAGCATACTTTACTGGAAAAATCCTCATGACAACGGAAGGAGAGGTGAAGGTGACACCTCTGATCGCCAGGCAGATTTACCGATACCTTGTAAAAAATGATTACACGGACGATAACGATGGCATTACCGCTGCCTATCATGAAGCCAAAAAGAACGATTCCCTGGTGCCATTGCCTCCGGAGCTGGCGTCTTATGCTCCCCAGATAGCGCAGTTGATCGATAGTGTATTCAGCGATGCCGCTTTACCCGGAATTGACGATGGCCGCAAAGCCAAGCCCAATCCGCTGAACAAAAATCTTGAAAAGGCCGAATTCAAGGCTCTTTGGGAAAAGATCAACCGTAAGGCCGCCTACACGGTTCATTTTGACACCCATGAATTGATCAACAAATGCGTGACTACCCTGGATAAAGAATTACGGGTTACCAAGCTTCAATATACCGTCCAACGTGGTGAACAGAGCGATTCCATCTCATACGACGAGATCAAAAATGGTCAGAGCTTTGATATCAAAGAAAACGCAACGGGATTTATGAAAAGTTCCGTTCATTCCGCCGTCAAATACGACCTGATCGGCAAAATTGCTGAAGATACCCAATTGACCCGCAGCACTGCCGCCGAAATACTAAAAGGCATTGACGAAACAGTTTTCTTACAGTATCGCCAGAATCCGGAAGACTTCATGATCAAGTCGTCCAGAATTATCAACGAGCAGAAAGCGACAATGGTAGTTGAGCATCTGACCTATAGCCCTGTGGATGACAGGCATCAGCTTCATGACATATTTACTGTGGACAAGCAGCAGGATTTCAGCCGGGCAATAAAGACAGAGTACCATGTTTATGATTATGTCTTCACCGATTCCAAGACCGAAAAGGCATTTGTGAAGGAGCTTGACAAGAGTACTGAAGTGGTTGTTTATGCCAAGCTCCCAAAGGGTTTCTTCATCCCGACGCCGGTCGGCAACTATAATCCGGACTGGGCCATCGTTTTCAAGGAAGAAACGGTCAAACACATCTATTTTGTCGCCGAAACCAAAGGCACCCTGTCTTCCATGGAGCTAAGGAAAATTGAGGAATGCAAAATCAACTGCGCTCAAAAATTCTTCGCTGGTATCACCACCGATCAGGTCAAATATGATGTCGTCAGCGATTATGCACAGTTGATGGATATTGTGAAGTGAGGAGAAACATACGAAGTCTTAATCGACTGATACCCATTTTCAATTTTTCTAAGAAACAGTTGCCGTGTCGAGCTTCAACGTAATCTTATTCCCTGAAAAAAATGTTTGATAATTGAGAATATAGTTCCTCATATGGGGGTAATCCTGATTCTTACGCTCAATCAATACATCAATATCTTCCGACAATGATGCTATGTCTCTGGCGCTAAGCTGTTCTGGAAGCGCATCAAGAAATATCCCTTGAACATCGACTTGTTCATCTTTCGGGGAAAGTGAGATATTCCATGCCATCGCCGCCAAAGTGATCATTCCCTGAGTAAGCTGAGACACTCTCCATCGACTTATTAACGATTCACCCAACCTTAAAACTGCTTCAGAAGTCTGTATGTTAGACTTTGATAATTGATCAAGTATCTTCTTGATTGTTTTCGCTTTTTGTTTTCGAGGCTTTTTTGTTTTACTTTTCGTCATACTTTTCCTCACCTGCATTGACACATAATATTCCAAATTGAATTCTTAATTCGATACACAATACCCGCTGGAACCGCCCAGGTGATAGCCTTGGGGACATGTATTTCCGATCTTTCGTTTGTCAGAGCGATATTCCACTTTCAATAGCTCTGCACTTGAAAAGATCGCCATATCTGGAGAACCTGGAGATTTGGCGCCCTTCGAAAACCTTCTTTCATATGTTCTGAAATCAGAGGGTTCAGAGATCAATTGCCATTTCGTTTCCTGGAGTCTGGACTGAAGGCTCGTCCAAAAATTTTCTTTGTTCACAGATGTAGTATATTTAAATACAACTGCATCAATGTCCATATTTCTATAGACGCCAGTAATTTTAATTGGTTCTATAATGACTGGTTTGTTGTCGCCCCATTTTCTAATGATATCTTCGGATGGAATATCTCCCATTGACAACAGGGTGCAGCCAAGCATTCCAGTCATAATACAAAATAGAGGTAGCACAATCCTTTTCATTTTAACCACTGGTGCTGATGTCATTGCTCAGTCTGAAATTATTGACATAGGCACGCTGGCTGCTTATAGATGAAATATATGGGCCGGATATCAAGACGGCCTTTGAATCCCTGTAATTTTGACCATGCATTGACAAGCATCAGGAACAGAGATGATATACTTTTCCGATATTCAAGAAAAAGAAGATGGAAGCTTTATGGTACTTGATATCCAGATAAACACGGAAAGCATTCACCCAACAAAAAAATATAATGCAACGCTATCCTGAATCGAGAATACTACAATTTGCTCCCATTTCCTTACACACCCGCATCACTCCGGACAGCACCAGAGATGTGGTGCTGTCTTGACCTGACACCACTGAAACGATAAGAAGGTGGACGATATTGTCGTTCACCTGTGATATTTTTATCCCTGCCGAATGAGTACCATCGGTAAAGTCGATAATGCGTTCTGCGGAATCTTGCCGGGTGATATGATATTTGGATGTTGACTCGATCGCTTTCACTGCCGTGCTGTAAACCTTATCTATTTTTCCTTTGATTACAACTGTGGCAAGATCATAACCAGGTGCATCACCGGTGCGAGGCTGGGTCATTCGCTCGATCTTTCCAATTGCTTTGCGCCCCACAAAAACCCACGGGGCACTGGCTCCAGATGTTACTATCAGAACAAGGATTGCCATAACAATAATGACGAGTCGTTTATAACGGTTCATTTTGAATACATCCTCTTGAATATAAATGAGTTTCTCTTCTTTATAAACATCGTCATGTCAAGTCAATAACAATGTTTTCAATGAGAAGATATTTTACCATTGATAACGACCTGATTTGGAGTCTGTGGGCAGATTCAAATTGACAACATCAATGGGAATGAAATAGAAATGGGGCGAATCGAATATGATCCATAGGAGCTAAGATGTTCAGGTATTGTAAAGGGCATGCTGATGCACTCGTTTACCGGCCACCATCATACGACAGTGCTTCTTCAAGTTCGGGATATGGAATAACAAGTCAAGTATATTTACCCAGAATCATTTGACTGCACGAAAACCTGAGCTGAATAGAAATAGGACAAGTTGTTTTCATAAATCAAATCGTTTGAAGCCATTGCATTTGAATAATCATAAGGCGGAAGTAAACATTTTGAAAGCATCTCATATACCAGACCCGAGAGATAATGGAGGACTCCCGCTTGTTTAAGCGTGCGCTTCGTTCTCGTAATTACCGCCTTTTTGTTCTTGGTCAAGGTACTTCTCTTATCGGTACATGGATGCAGCAGGTTGCAATGAGCTGGTTGGTTTACCGGTTGACTGGTTCAGCCATGCTCCTTGGAATTATTGGGTTCACCAGCCAGGTTCCAAGTTTTTTTCTTGCACCGATAGCCGGTGTTTTTGCTGATCGCTGGGATAAACGTCGCCTTCTTTTTGCAACGCAGTCTTTGGCTCTTATACAGGCTGCTATTTTGGCGATTCTTGTTCTTTTCGGGCTGATTCAGATTTGGCATCTCATTATATTGAGCCTTCTTCATGGTACCATCAATGCATTTGATATTCCCATACGGCAATCTTTTGTTATCCAGATGGTTGATAATAAAGCAGACCTGAGCAATGCCATCGCAATAAATTCATCAATCGTACATGCTACAAGACTTATTGGGCCGACAATTGCCGGAATATTTGTGGCATCTTTTGGTGAAGGAGTTTGTTTTGCGGTCAACAGCGCCAGTTATCTGGCTGTTATTTTGGCTCTGGCAGCGATGAATCTGTCTCCTTATGAGATACCTAAGCAAAGTCATCAAGTATTGCATGAACTCTTTGAAGGGATTAGATACTCATTCGGGTCTAAACCGATTCGATTTGTCATTCTTCTTCTTGCTTTATTCAGCCTGGTGGGAATGCCATACTCGATCTTGATACCCGTCTTTGCCAAAGAAATACTTCACGGAGATTCTCATACTTATGGTTTTTTAATGACCGCTACCGGTTGTGGTGCATTTTTCGGTGCAATTTATTTGGCGATCAGAAAAAGCGTTCTTGGACTTGGGTCGGTTGTTGTCCGTGCTCCAATTATTTTCGGAATCGGGATCATTGTATTTTCGATATCAGATATTTTCATACTGTCGATGATTTCACTCGTTCTGGCTGGATTTGGCGCTATGACTCTGGTGGCTTCTTGCAATACCATTCTTCAAACCATTGTTGAGGAAAATATGCGGGGGCGTGTGATGAGCTTTTTTACAATGGCTTTTATCGGCATGTCACCATTTGGAAGTCTTATTGCTGGGGCATTGGCCGGAAGAATCGGTGTAAAGGAAACCGTCATTATTGGCGGTATTTGCTGCCTGATGACTAGCTTCATTTTCTTAAGGCAGCTTCCATTACTACGTGATGTAATCAATTTACATCAATAAGGGTATCGTAAAAGAAGATGTAGGCTGATTTTTATCTATTTCTGTATGGAACTGAAAATCCGATAAGCGAGCTTTCAAACTTTACTGGGGGAACAAATTGAACAAACTGGAACTGTAATCTTAAACTCGACTCAAAATTGTCTTGGCAGAGCGGTACACTTCAGTATCAATTGTTCCAACAAGGTTTTGCCGAAATGTTGTTTATTAAGGAGGTCGTATGCCAGTTGTTGATTCTGAAAGTTTCTCTCAAATGTCTGACAGATCCGAAGCAGACGGTGGTCCGGACATTGCCGAAGACGAAACTGGACAGGGCAACCCGTTTAAGTCAACCAGCATTTATATTACGGGGATGGGGCCGGGGAGTGGGAAAACAGTGGTTGTCCTTGGGGTGATGGAGCTACTGGCGCGGAACGGTCGGAAACTGGGCTTCTTTCGTCCCATGGTCGAAGAAGGGGCAATCACCGATCACCTGATAGCTCTGGTCACGAGCCGGTACGCCATCACGGCTCCCTGCGAGACCATGTTCGGTGTCACCAGAGCCTCAGCGCGGGACTTGATTTCAAGAAACAAGGAGGACGAATTGCGCAGTCAGATCCTCGAAAAATATCGGAATCTTGCTCAGGAATGCGAATTTGTCGTATGTGCGGGTACCGATTATAATACCATGCCCACGCCGCTGGAATTCGACTTCAATGTCGAAATCGCACGGAATCTGGGTTCACCGCTCATGCCCATTGTCGCAGGGCAGGGAAGGACTGTCGGGGAGATCGTGGATACCGTGCATGCCTTGTCTGAATCTCTGGAATCGAAGAAATGTGATGTTCTTTCCGTGATTGTCAACAGGGTTTCACCGGAGGATGTGGCGGCTGCCCGATTGCAGGTAGATGTACCACCCGGTATATCTCCTGTGTTCATCCTGCCGGAGAACCCACTCCTTGATAAACCCACGGTCAGCGAGATCATGAAAGCGCTTGAAGGCGAAATGCTCCATGGAGACCCTCAGCGGCTGGACCGGGAGGTAGCTTATTACAAAGTGGCGGCAATGGAACTGCCTAACTTTCTGGAGCATTTGGAAGAAGGCAGTCTGGTTATCACACCCGGCGATCGTGCGGATATCATGATCGGAACACTGGCGGCCGATGCGGCGACATCATATCCGGGGGTCTCCGCCATCATCCTGACCGGCGGCCTGAAGCCGGCGCCCCAGGTGCAGCGACTTCTGGAAGGCCTGAAACGTTCCCCGGTTCCTATCCTCTATGTGGGGGCCGACACCTTTGCGACGGCAACAACGGTCACCCAGGTACAGGCGGCTATCACCCCGGAGAATCATCGCAAAATCGCCGGAGCCCTCGGCGTATTCGAATCCAATATCGACTTGAATCGACTGGAGAGTCGCATCGCCGTCATGCGCTCTTCGCGCGTAACACCGCTGATGTTCCAGCACAATCTCATGGGCAGAGCGCGAACGAAACGCAGATGCATCGTTCTGCCCGAAGGTACGGAGGAACGGATTCTCCGGGCTGCGGAAATCATCCGTCTGAGGGATGTTGTGGACATTACGCTGCTGGGGGACCCTGGTGAGGTGGCTGAAAAGATTGCGGCCCTCGGATTGCCCCTTGCCGATGTGAAAATCATCGATCCGGCTACTTCTGAGCTTCGTGAAGATTTTGGAAAGGCCTATTTCGAAATCCGCAAACACAAGGGAATATCGCTCCAGATGGCCCTTGACGCCATGACCGACGTCAGCTACTTCGGAACCATGATGGTCCACCGCGGGATTGCCGACGGCATGGTCTCCGGGGCGGTACATACGACGCAGCACACGATCCGCCCGGCCCTCGAGTTTGTCAGGACGAGACCGGGCTGTTCGATTGTTTCGAGTGTTCTTTTCATGTGTCTCCCGGACCGGGTTCTGGTGTATGGCGATTGTGCGATCAACCCGGATCCAAATGCCGAACAACTGGCGCACATCGCTATCAGCTCTGCGGATACGGCCCAAAGTTTCGGGATCGAGCCACGTGTTGCGATGCTGTCGTATTCGACAGGAGAATCCGGCAAGGGAGCCGATGTCGACAAGGTTAAGGAAGCCACCCGGCTTGTAAAACAGCTTCGCCCGGATCTGAAACTCGAGGGACCCATTCAGTACGATGCCGCCATTGATCCGGATGTCGCCAAAGTAAAACTGCCCGGCAGTGAAGTGGCCGGCCATGCGACTGTTTTCATCTTCCCTGATCTGAACGCCGGCAACAATGCCTACAAGGCGGTGCAGCGTGCGGCCAACGCTGTTGCCATAGGGCCGGTGCTGCAGGGTCTCAATAAACCGGTCAATGATCTGAGCCGTGGATGCACGGTTCCCGACATTGTCAACACCATCGCGATTACTGCGATTCAGTCTCAGATGGATGGAGGTTGAATCGATATACACCTGTTTTTTCCGATTTAAGCTCGGGCTGACCGATTATGAGCTAAAAACGGCGCCGCTGACACTCACCCGAAGCAGTCGTTGCAGAATGGTACGGTTCATGTGACCCTTACCCTGACACCCATGCCATCAGGTCAAATACTCAACAAAGATCAGGTTGAAATTCCGCTTCACCTTCTTAACCGGGATGGCTGACCAAGATACAATCATGTCACCAAGCCTGGTGCGAACCTTACATCAATGATACTCAGGCGCTCAAAGAGCAGTTGATGGACGAACTTGATGCGGCCAAAGCCGATGTCATTGCATTTGTACGTCGGCCTCAGGACTTGGATGCATGGTACATGGACTATTTTCGTCATGTACTCAAGAATTTGAATTTCAGTTGAGGGTTGGCACAACAAGCCTTTGCAGGAAGCCCTGGATTCCTTGATTGGGGATACGGATAAAGAAACACGGGCAGCCATAAAGGCCAGGGCTGAAAAAGTATGTTATGGATCATTCCTGGTTATCGGCTTGCCCATGACCACATCGGAGTATAATGCCGACAACCCATCGGGCACCCCTGCTCTATGCATTGCTTGACCTGTTTCTCCAGCGGCGGGGTGCGACAATGCGGGAAGATTGTAAGGGGCTGTATACAGGCGCAGACAGCCCCTCTTGAGCCAGGTTAACGGTTTAATGCATACCCTTATATTCCGCCATATGGGCCGAGGGTGAATACGGCAGGGATATTGATTGTTCCATCCGTACTTTTCGTAAGATTCGTAACAACAGCACTTGTTGAACCAATCGAAAATTCGTATGTAACAGGAAAACCACCGAAAAAACGATTCATAAGCTCATCCCCTTCGATAGTGGTTGTGCCATGATTGTAAAGTTTCAAGGCAGTGGTGCTTCCAGATTCAGGAATCAAATTTCCATCGGCATCCCTTGCTTTTATGGTAATGCTTGCCCCACCTGAAGGGATGCTGCCGGACATATCCGTGATTTGAAGGGTATTCAGGTTGCTGACAAAATTGGTTGTGTAATCGGTTATTCCGCTGGTGTAAACCGTTGGAATATTGATGCTGCCATCCGAGCTGCTCTTGACATTGGTGATCACGATATTTGATGACCCGACGGTAAACTCATATGTCATGGGCGTGCCGGAAGAAAACCGACTGGCCAACTCTGAACCATTGATTTTCACCGTTTCATAATTGAATATTTTATAAGAACTGGCGGATTCTGCCTCGGGAATTTCCTTTCCGGAAACATCCCATGCCCTCACACTGATAGCAGCGCCGCCTATATCCAATGTACCTGAAAAATCAGAAATATAGATGGTATTTCGAGGACCGATCGTGTTTGCTACAAAATCGCTGACCCCAATCGTGTAAACGGTTGGAATGTTCAGGGTTCCATCACTGCTGTTTTTCACATTGGATATCACCAGCTTTGGCGAGGCTATGCTAAACTCATAAGTCAGGGGTACACCCGATGGAAAACGTTCAGCAATGGATGAACCGGACAGGCTGGTTGTACCGTGACTGTAAAGTTTCAAAGGTATTGCAGATGTGGATTCCGGAATGGCCTTGCCGGATGCATCCCATGCTGTAATGTTAATCGCAATACCACTGCTATCAATGGTTCCCGACATATCTGTGATTTTAAGGGTATTTCGGGGACCGATAGAATTTGAAACAAAGTTGCTTAGCCCGTTTGAATAGATAATAGGTACCCTGACAGCGCCATCGATGCTGTTATTGACATTGGTGATAAACATTTTCGGAGAATTGACCGAAAATGCATAAACCGCCGGAATACCACCCGGAAATCTGTCCTCAATATCCGCCCCTAAGATGCTTATCGTTTCAAAGCTGTAAAGGGATAAAGCAGGGGCATATCCGGCTGTTGCTATCTCATTTCCGCTATTATCCCAAGATCTTACAGTGACTGCTCCGCCAGCACCCGACATATCGGTAATCTTTACCACATCCAACGCATCAATTGAATTGGAGCCGATTATGGGGATTGCAAGTGGGGTGACAGTGTAGTTCTCATCGGTTTTGTCGGCGGTCACGCTGGAGTATGATTTGGAAGCAGGACTGAAGCTATATCCGGCTTTGGAAGGTGTTGCCGTACCGCTGTAGTTGTAGGGAACACTTATGCTGTAATTGCCACTGGCATCCGTTGTTGCCGTTCCCCCGCCGTTATTGAAGGTGATCGTTACCCCGGAAACACCCGTGCTGGAAGATGTTTTCACACTGCCTGATACGGATAGAGCAGATTGTGTGCCAGATGCCTGGGTAACAGTCACATCAACCGGACTGCCTGTTGCACCGGCTGCGGTTATCCGGATGGTAGCCGTTCGGGCTGAGGTACTGGTGTTTGCAGTGAAACTGCAATTGATGGTTCCGGAATTTGTTCCGCTGGAACCTGATGTGATTGTAAGCCAGGTGCCTGATGTTACGGTTGCGATCCAGGGCATGGTTCCTGTTCCGGTGTTGGATACGCTAAACATTGTTGCACTAACATCTTTTGAAACACTCTGATTGGATGGAGCTATAGACAGGATTGGAACGCTTGCCTGTGCCTGGGTGACAGTCACGTCAACGGGACTACCTGTTGCACTGGCTGCTGTTACCCGGATAGTAGCTGTTCGGGTAGAGGCACTGGTGTTCGCTGTGAAACTGCAATTGATGGTTCCGGAATTTGTTCCACTTGCACCCGAAGTGATCGACAGCCAACTGCCGCTATTTATCACTGCGGCTGTCCAAGACATCGTTCCAGACCCGCTGTTGGATACGTTGAATGTGGTTGATCCTGCATCTTTAACCACATTTTGGCTGAGTGGACTTACCGTCAGATTGGCAGCAGCAGGCAAGCAAGATGTATATGTTTTGCTTCCCGTTCCGGTTAATCCGTTCTGCGTAGCTGTTATAGCCACTATATGATTGAGAGCATCGGTTTTTTTCGTGGAATAAGTGACGATATACTGGTTGTTAATAATCTGTGATAGTTGATGATAAATTGTATATAAATCCGCTGATGTAGGTGCATAGTAGTAAGCGCCGCCGGTCTCGCCGGCGATCTGCTTCAGCACAGTCTTGTTTACAGAACCCAGCCCAACTGTAAATACAGGCACTCCGGAAGTCTTCGCAGAATTAATGATATCGTTTAACGTATGAGTAGAAGCATTTTCGTACCCGTCCGTCATAGCTATAACAGCCATTCTGCCTCCCTGACGTGATGTATCCGTTACCGCTTGGTATATGGAGTCATAAAGAGCGGTATTCCCGCCGGCTCCAGACCAAGTAGATCGTGCAACACTGGATAAAAGGGATTTATCTGTTGTAAACGGTTGCACAACAGCAACACTATTGCTGAATTTAATTATCTCCCCCTTATCATTCGCTCCCATTTGAGTAACAAAAGAAGCGGTTGCATTTTGTACATCAATTCAAAGGCTGCCCGCCCATACTACCGCTATAGTCCATTGTTAGGGCAACTACGATCGTGTTTGAAACATATGACACGGTAATGGGGTATTGACCGATGGTGTCTTCGGTAACGGTAAAATTTGATGCGGTCAAACCGTCGACAGGATTGCCGGACGGATCTGTAACTGTAACTATTGACTTGATTTCCGAACAACTGGATGAATCAATCTGATTGATTATAACGTTCAGGCCCGATATTGGTGTTGGGGCTTGCGTCACCGTCACATCAACCGGACTGCCCGTCGCACTATTGGCGGTTACACGGATAGTAGCTGTACGGCTTGTCGTTGAGGTGTTGGCGGTAAAGCTGCACGTGATGGTTCCGGAATTGCTTCCGCTGGCTCCAGATGTTATCGAAAGCCAACTGCCGCCGGATGTCACTGCAGCTGTCCAGGGCATGGTTCCTGCACCAGTATTGGATACATTGAAGCTTGTGGAACCAGTGTCTTTGGATACATTCTGGTTGGATGGGCTGACAGAAAGGGCTGGACTGCCAGCCTGCGCCACTGTCACATCAACCGGACTACCGGTTGCTCCGCTTGCTGTTACACGAATGGTTGCCGTCCGAGATGTTGATGATGTGTTTGCGGTAAAACTACACGTGATGGTTCCGGAATTGCTTCCGCTGACTCCAGATGTTATCGAAAGCCAACTGCCGCCTGATGTCACGGCGGCTGACCATGGCATGGTTCCAGTTCCAGTGTTGGAAACGCTGAACGTGATTGTGCCGGAATCTTTGGACACACTTTGGTTGGAAGGGCTGACAGAAAGTGCCGGACTGCCCGCTTGTGTCACCGTCACATCAACCGGACTACCGGACGCACCGCTTGCAGTTACACGAATGGTTGCCGTCCGAGATGTTGATGATGTGTTTGCGGTAAAACTACACATGATGGTTCCGGAATTGCTTCCGCTGACTCCAGATGTTATCGAAAGCCAACTGCCGCCGGCTGTTACTGCGGCTGTCCAGGGCATGGTTTCTGCACCAGTATTGGATACATTGAAGCTTGTGGAACCAGTGTCTTTGGATACATTCTGGTTGGATGGGCTGACTGAAAGTGTCGGTGTTGGCTTTGTCTGCGTTGTTATCACTAACTGCGGAATCTTGGATTGATCAGCATATTCCGAACTTGCCATCATGACCATATTCCATGAAGCGGGTTCTAAGTTAACCAATACTAACGTTATATATCCCTTGCTTATGTCATTTGCAAAGTCGTGACCCGATATATCCCATTCCATCCAATTGAGCCAGTTTGCTGGATAGTATTGCCTATCAATAAGAGTACTTGTAATCGCTGGTATTTGGATAGATGAGGCAGTCCACGTCGTTCCTTCAGGGCCTTCATTCCAATTATCATTTGAAGAGTAATAGACACCAATATCATTTGTATGAGTGCCATCATCTGTCAAGACAAAAATAAGTCGAGTTCAAGCGGGGGGTAACCAACCAAGCTGCTGCGGAATGTCGCTGCCACAATAATTTTATCGTCAGAGATGATGATCCCGGCCTGTCGATGACACCCGAGGGCTCAATTGTTGCTCCTTTTGGATTTGACAATTCTCCCGGCGATATGAATCGCCTTTTCCGCATCCGAGGCAGAAGGCTCTCTGAACGGCAGCAAACCCTCTTCTGCCGGGTAGCGGCCTCTGTAAATGCTGTCCATAAAAACAATTTCTTCATCACTCAAGCCGAGCCGAACCTTGAATTCCCGGCTTATCGCAACCAGGCGTGCGACACTGTGCGTTTTTTCCAACTCCCATCCCTTTCCCAACAACCTGGACTTGATGCCTTTCTCCAAAGCCCGCTGTGCATGATAACAGCATCCTTTATAGAATTTTCCCTGAAAAAGATAGTCTGCCATATCCATTTCTTCCCGTGCCTGACGCATCCATTCACGATCTGCATCTTTCATATAAAGTACCCTTCCTTCTTTGACAATCATCCGCAAAAACGGGCTTTTTCGTGAAGATACCTCACGCAGTGCATCCAGGGCCACCACAAATGGATCGACGGCAAATCGACTGTAACAGCCAGACAGGCATCGATGAACAAGCATCTGTGTTTCAGGAACGGAGGCTTGCTTTTCGTCAATCACGATCAGCAAGTCCAGGTCATTACCTTTGCCTTTCGTGGCAACAGAGCCAAACAACACGATAGATATCGGATGAATCGTGCTGACAATCGCTTCAACAGCTTCCTGGATTTGATTTTGATAAACCATGGCGCATCGTTCCAGTAATTGACAAACAACCCAAAAGTTGCCGCACTGCCGTCGCTGATCCGCATCCTGAAAAGATACATTTGCCTTGATCATCATTACGGACGGCCCCCCCTCCCGGCCTCCCCCCGCTGGGGGGAGGAGAAGCAAGGGAGACAAAACTTATCTTCTTCCCCCAGCGGGGGGAGGGCAGGGGGCCTGGCAGGCGCAGGCGCCGACGGCCCATCCGGGGCTGGGTTAAACGTTTAAAGCGCTCGACATCAAATCGCCGACCATTTTGGTGAAACGCGACGGGTTATCGAGCTTGCCGCCTTCACCGATAACCGCCATGTCATAGAGAAGGTCGCTGTAATCCTTGAGTACCGGATCATTTCGTTCCTTGTCGTAAATGGCCTTGATCTTTACCACCAGGGGATGATCCATGTTCAGCTCCAGAATCCGTTTGACTTCCGGAGCCTTCTGACCCGTGGCTTTCATGATCTTCTCCATGTATGCGCTCATGTCATAGTCTTTTCCGGATAGACACGATGCCGAGTCTTTCAGCCGGGTAGAGGGTGTAACCTCTTTGACCTTGTTTTCCAGATGCGATTTGATGAAGCTGAAAAGGGCATTGAACTCCTCTTTTTTGCCGTCATCCACTTTCTGAATATCCAGATCGCCTTTTTCCGCACTCTTGAACGGCTTTCCTTCGAACTCGGTCAAAGACTGGACCACCCATTCATCGATGGGGTCAGCCATCAAAATGACTTCAAAATCCTTTTCCTTCAACTGTTCGAGATGGGGGTTGTTGAGCAGGGACGCCAGATTTTCGCCGGTGATAAAGTAAATATCATTCTGCTCGGCTTTCATGTTGGCGATATACTCGGCCAGAGAGATACGCTTGCCTTCGGTTTTGGTGGTCTGATACCGGGCAAGTCTGGCGATTTTATCCCGGTTTTCAGAATCCATATGAATGCCGATTTTAAGAATGGACCCGAATTCATTGTAGAATTTGTCGTAAACTTCCTTATCCATGTTGCCAAGAAGATCGATGATTTTTTTAACCAGATTTTTGCGGATATTTCTGACCAGTTTGTCCTGCTGCAGAATTTCGCGACTGACGTTGAGATTAAGGTCCGGGGCATCCACGACCCCTTTGATGAACCGGAAGTATTCGGGCATCAGGTCTTCGCAGTCATCCATGATGAACACGCGTTTGCAGTACAGGTTGATGCCGTGTTTGTGCTCCGGATTGAACAGATCGAAAGGCACCTGAGACGGAATATAGAGCAGGGCGTGGTATTCGGTTGTTCCTTCGAGTTTTAAGTGGAGCTGTGTGAGGGGCGGATTCCAGTCGTGGCTGATGTGTTTGTAAAATTCATCATATTCTTCCTGGGTCACATCTTTTTTATCCTGGATCCATATGGCCTTCATGGAATTGAGGGCTTCTTCCTGAATCACTTTCCGGGTGGTTTTGCCGACCGGCTTGCCTTCCTTGTCGAGGAGTTGTTCAGCTTCGGGAATGGGCTCATCCTTTTCGACATCCATCACAATGGGGTAGCTGACAAAATCGGAGTGCTGCTTGACGATTCGCCGGATGGTCCATTCTTCCGTGAAATCTTTTTCATCTTTTTCTTTTTTCTTTAAATGGAGGGTGATCTGGGTTCCACGTGTCCGTTTGGTGGCCTCTTCGATGGTATAGCTTCCATCACCGATCGATTCCCAGAGTGTTGCCTTTTCTTCACCTGCGGCGCGGGTAAGCAGGCTGACCTTGTCGGCAACGATAAAGGAGCTGTAGAAACCGACTCCGAACTGACCGATCAACTCCGGGGTCAGCGTGTCCTGCTGCTGGGCTTCGGAAATGGCTTCCAGAAACGCTGCCGTACCACTTTTGGCAATGGTGCCGATATTTTCCATGACCTCGTTATAGGTCATGCCGATACCGTTGTCGGAAATTTCGATGGTCTGTTTGATGCCGTCCGGCGTTATTTTTATTTTGTATTCCGTGTCATTTCCCAGAATATCCGGCTCTGTCTGGGCTTTGAAACGCAATTTGTCGATAGCGTCGGAGGCATTGGATATCAGTTCTCTGAGAAAGATGTCTTTGTTGGAATACAACGAATTGATGATCAGATTGAGAAGCTGCTGAACTTCGGTTTTAAACTGCAATGTTTCTTTTTTTGAGGACATGGTATCTCCTGTTTGAAAAAGGGGTTGAACTGTGATAGAAAATCTAAATTGAATAATTTTTCAATATTATGGGTTGATTTTTCCAATTGTCAACCCTGACACCGGCAGGTTAATTGTCGAACTGACGTCATCTTTTATAGTGATTATTATTTCAACTCTCTGTCTGAACAGGAGAAATAAGGGATGAAAATTCGCCTATGGGGTTGGTTGCTGCCGGTTCTGCTGCTGTTTTCCGGCATTGGAAAGGCGGAAGGCGGTACAAAGCAGATCCGGGAAGTGGAAGATGCCATCGCGATCATTCAGGAATTTTCGAAAATTCCGGAGAATCAAATTCCGCCATCCCTGCTGAGAAATTCGCAGGCAATCGCCGTTATTCCGGGTGTGATCAGGATCGGTTTGATTATCGGCGGAGACTATGGCGCCGGGGTGGTTTCCGTCAGAGACAAATCCGGGTACTGGACCAACCCGGCCTTCATCACCCTGGCCGGAGGCAGCATTGGCTTCCAGATCGGGGCTCAGTCCACGGATATCATTCTGGTCTTCAAGTCCATCAGAAATGTGGATGAGATTACAGCCGGAAAATTCACGCTGGGGGCGGATGCCTCGGTTGCAGTCGGTCCGGTGGGCAGATACGCCGTGGCAGGCACCGATTTTGAATTGAACGCCGAAGTATACTCGTATTCCAGAACTCGCGGTCTTTTTGCCGGTGTATCCATACAAGGCGCAGCGCTCGAGATCGATTACGACAGTATTGCAGAATTTTACGGCAACACGCAGATCGGCGCCAGAGATATTTTTGAAACCCCCGATCTCAGCGCGCCGCAGGTTGCCGCCGATTTCAGGCAGGTTCTAACGGAGCAAACCCGGCGTTAACCCGGACGAAGGCAACTCGCATGAAATAATCTTCAATTTTATTTTTAATGAATCAATGACTGATTTCTCTAATTTGTAGGAGGATGGGATTGTCCGCGGTATATTCTTTATTGAAAGTGATGGCAGTACTTCTTGCAGCTTCATTTCTGGGCAACTGGTTTTTGACCGAACTGAAAAAGGCGCGTGTCCTTCAAAAACCCTGGTACACGCCGTACCTGACGCTGCCGGGTCTGATGATCCTTATTGCCTTGTTCATTCCGGTTGTGGTATGGATATACAATCGTTAGTGGCGCCGCTATTCGAAAATATTCGGAGATAATCATGACAGTTTCAAATCAGCATCCCATATCCGTAGAAGACATGGGGGAATCCCTGGCAAACTTTTCACTGGATCGCGAAAGTGTTCTCTTTGCCCTGAGCCGACTGCCGGATGAGCATTCCATCAACAAGGTTACCGTCGAATATGAGATCCAGTTGCTCAGGATACTCAGCGTGGGATGGGCCATATCGTATTTCATGGAGGACCATTCGGAAAAAGCACCGCTGATCAAAAAATTCTGGGATGTTTTATTCGAATTTTCGAAGAATCTTTCTTCCGTCACGTCGCTTACGATCGGAAAGGAAGTGGATTATTTCAAGACATTGAAAGAACGCATCGATACCTATCTGAAAGCCATGGCCGAAGTTCCGCACGTCAAAGACCCGGCATCGGTGATCGGGCCCACGTTCGCCAGGCTTTGCGGCAACACGGACAATGTTCATGTGATCATGGCCGGCAACCGGATATTTCATCTGTCGCTTGAAGGGGTGAAACATTTTCTGGAATCCATATTCTCGAGCGCCACGGATCAGGCAAACCAGCCTGCATATTCCGACAGACGATACGGGTCGGCGGAGTGCTGAAAATGGTTGATTGTTGATATTTCTTTTTGTCCCTTTATGACCGAACCTTCCAGAACCTGTTTTGGTATGCTGCGTCACGCCGTAACGGAATGGAACCAGAGCCGACGAATTCAGGGTCAGGCCGACAGCCCGCTGACATTTACGGGTGAAGCCATGGCGCTGAGATGGGGCCAGATTCTGGCACAAAACGCCTGGCAACGGATTCTTTCCAGCGATCTCGGCAGAGCCCGAAAAACAGCCGAACTGATCAACCAGACGCTGAACCTTCCGCTGACGCTGGATTCCAGGCTCCGCGAAATGGACTGGGGAAGATGGACAGGGAAAACCACATCGCAGTTGAAAATCGAATTTTCGGAAGTTTGGACGAAGCAGACGGCGGCTGAATGGGATTTCTGTCCGCCCGAAGGTGAATCTTTCCGGGGGGTGTGGAAAAGAGGCCTGGAAGCGCTGACTGCGGCATCCTGCAACTGGCCGGGAGAGAACATCCTGGTTGTCACCCATGAAGGCATGATCAAAAGCATGATTTATCATGAAAGTACGCGCTCCGATTTCCTCAAGAACGGGCAATGTCTCATGCCGTATCACCTGCACTGCCTGATGCTTTCCAGCGGAAGGCTTACGGTTGAATACCTCAATTTTGTGAATCTTTCCTCTTGATCATCCCCGTTAAAGAATTTTAACCACAAAAGAAAAAAATCTTTGCGTTCCTTAGCGCCTTTGCGGTGAAATAATAATGGATAAAAACATGATCCAGCCGAAATGACGAACAATGCCTATGAAAATCGTTTATTATTGTCAGCACGTCCTGGGCATGGGGCATTATTTTCGAAGTCTCGAAATCTGCAAAGCATTCCGAAACCACGACGTCATTCTGGTATCCGGCGGCGCACCCCTGAATATGCCGGTTCCGCGGCATATCCGGGAAGTGAGTCTTCTGCCGATTGGAATGGACGCGGATTTCAGCAGACTGGAGTCGAATGCTGGAACCATTGAAGAGATCAAAGCCGTCCGGCAACAGGCGCTTTATGAATTGTTTGTCTGTGAGTGCCCGGATCTGTTTATGGTCGAGCTGTATCCTTTCGGGCGAAAGGCGTTCGGTTTTGAACTGATCCCCATATTTCAGGCAATCCGGCGCGGAACGCTCTGCCCGAGTCGGGTGGTATGCAGCCTTCGGGATGTTCTGGTTGAAAAAAAAGACGTTGAGGCATACGAATCCCGGGTGATATCGGCCTTGAACCAGTGGTTCGATGCATTGTTGATCCATTCGGATGCGGCAATCGTCACACTCGATGAAACTTTTTCCCGGATGACGGATATCCGCATTCCTGTTGTCTATACCGGATTTGTTACGCCCAGGCCTCTTGAAGGGGATCGGAGCGCCGTTCGCCGAAAGCTTGGCATCGACGATGAAACCCGGCTGGTCGTTGCCAGCGCCGGCGGCGGAAAGGTGGGCTTTGAACTGCTGAATGCCGTGATTCGATCAGTTGCGAAAATACCGCCTGCAGGAAATGTCTATCTTCAGGTATTTACCGGTCCGTTCATGGAAGAGGAGGCGGTGCGGCATCTCCAGGACATGGGAGCGGATCGGATTTCGGTGTTGCGGTTTACTCCCGATTTTCCGGCCTATCTGGCGGCAGCGGATCTTTCTGTCAGCATGGCCGGATACAATACCTGCATGAATATTATGGCAGCTCGAGTTCCCTCACTGGTCTGGCCCTTTTCACAAAACCGGGAACAGCGCCTTCGCGCCGAGCGTATTTCAAAAATGGGAAAAATGCGGATTCTTGAAAATGCTGATCTGGAGCCAAAAAAACTGGCGGAACTCATCACCCGGAATCTGGCTGAACGGTGCCGCTGTGATTATCCGATCGATCTGGACGGGGCCGACCATACCGCCGACTGGATACAGTCCTGGATAAAAACACAAAGGAAAGGCTGATGTCCCATCTACCTTCACTTTTATGGAACGCACCCTTACAGGATCTAAAACCGCGGCTTCAGGATTGTGTGGATCAGGCCGTGGATATGGCGCGTCTTTCCCCGGTACGCATTTTTTTTCGTGCCGACGACATCGGGGTTCCCGGAAAATGGCTTTTTCGATTGATGGATTTGTTTTTTGATCACCAAATGCCGCTGTGTCTGGCGATCGTGCCCGCCTGGTTCAACCGGCAGCGGTGGGAGGTGTTTCAGAAAATAGACGCGAAATCCCCGCAGTTATGGTGCTGGCATCAGCACGGATGGCGGCACGTTTCCCATGAAATTCAGGGGAAAAAGCAGGAATTCGGTCCGCATCGATCCATCGATGAAATTCGGCTCGATATTGTCCGGGGCCGGAAGAAACTGGAGGATCTGATGCAGGATCGGTTCACGCCCGTGTTTACCCCGCCCTGGAATCGCTGTGACGGCAGAACCTTGTCGGTATTGAGAGACAACGGGTTTAAAGCGGTTTCGCGGCACCACCACAGCATGCCCAAAACCGGAAAAGGGTTTCCGGACTTACCCGTCAACGTCGATCTGCATACCCGCCGGGAGACCACGCCGGAAGAAGGCTGGCAGTCTCTATGGAACGAGCTTAAAGCCGCCCTGTCCAGCCGAACCTGTGGTGTCATGATCCATCACCAGCGCATGAATCCGCTTGCCTTCGAGTTCCTTGAACTGTTACTGGGCATCATGAAGCACAATCCCCGGATTCTGCCGGTTCATTTTACAGGCATGCTCCATGAATAAGATCATTGTCATCACCTCCATTTATCCCGCAACCCCGTCGGTGCGGAAATGGGCGGACATGCCCGGTTGGAAGGTGATTGTTGTCGGAGACAGAAAAACACCGGCGGACTGGCGCTGTCCACCGGCGACGTATCTTTCGGCGGCAGACCAGGAAAATGCGCCATTTCAGATCGTCCGAACGCTTCCCTGGAATCATTACGCCCGAAAGCTCATGGGCTATCTGGCCGCTATCGGGCAGGGCGCTGATATCATCCTGGATACCGATGATGACAATATGCCCAAACCCGACTGGGCCCTTCCCGAATTTGACGGCGCCTATCCACTGACATCGCAGAACAGGGGATTCGTGAATGTTTACCGTTATTTTACAGATCAGCATATCTGGCCCAGAGGCTTTCCGCTGAACCGGGTCTGCGATCCGGATGCGCATCTTTGCGCTGGAGGCATCCAGCAGGAGGCGGTCAGGGTCGGGATATGGCAGGGGCTGGCCGATGGAGATCCGGATGTGGATGCCGTTTATCGAATGACCGTCAATACCCCTTGTTTTTTTGATATCAAGCCCCCGGTCGTTCTGGGGGCCGGTACCGTATCGCCTTTCAATTCCCAGAATACGGCATTCACCAAACCGGTATTTCCGCTGCTGTATCTGCCGGCTTTTGTCAGTTTCCGGTCTACCGATATTATCCGGAGCCTGGTGGCTCAGCCGATTCTCTGGAGTGCCGGCTATTTACTAGGGTTTACCGAGGCTACCGTCATCCAGAATCGCAATGATCACCATTATCTGTCAGATTTTGAATCGGAAATTCCCTGTTATCTGCATGCTGAGAAAATTCTGGATGTGGTTGCCGGAGCGGTGTTTTCGCATTTTTCTATCGAAACCAATCTGGTCAATGCTTATGAAAGCCTGATTCGTCATCACCTGATCCCGGAATCCGAGATGCGTCTGGTGTTGGCATGGGTGGAGGATATTCAGAACATGATGGTCAACCGATCTTGAAACCGTTTCATTCTCAGGCGATGCTGATTACGGATCTGGACGGAACCCTGCTGGGTTCGGATGGAAACATGACACAGCAGGATCACGATGCATTGGTCTGTCTGGGGAATCACGGTATTGTTCGGGTGATTGCAACGGGTCGGTCCCTGTATTCCTTCAAAAAAGCCATTGGAGAAGACATGCCGGTAGATTATATCATTTTTTCAACCGGCGCCGGAGTCATTACCTTCCCGGGCGGCCGACTGATCCGAAATATTCACATGGATTCCTGGGCCGTGTCGTCGGCTGTGCGGATATTGATGGGATGCGATCTCGATTTCATGGTGCATCGGCCCATTCCGGACAATCACTGGTTTTTCTATTACGACACCGGCAAAGACAACCCGGATTTTCACCGGCGTATCGATCGTTACAGCAGCTTCTGTCAACCGATAGACAGTGCATTTTCCGATTTCGGAGCGGCTTCTCAGTTGCTTGCCGTGGTCAATCATGATATCGGTGCATCCGTGTTCTCCGATCTTGCGTTGAAACTGTCCGGCTACAGCGTTATCCGATCCACTTCGCCCCTGGATGGAAAATCTGCCTGGATCGAGGTGTTTGCCGCCGGTGTCAGCAAAAGTCAGTGCGCTGCATGGCTGGCAGATCGATTGCGTATCGATAAAGAGCTTGTTCTGGCCGTGGGCAATGATTATAATGACTCAGATTTACTGGAGTGGTCAGGAACGGCCTTTATGGTTGGCAATGCACCCGATGCCTTGAAAAAGAGATTTCCTTCTGTAGCTCCTCAGAAACAGGCCGGGGTGGCAGAAGCGGTTCACCGGTGGTTGACGGATCGCAATTCTGTAAGAAAAAATAGGTAACTCAAAACATATCATCTACCAAATGGGCGTTTATTTCATATGAGTTGCCTTAAATACCCCTATGGGTGGGTTTCAATCCTGCCCTCGACCGCAGTGTTATTATGAACGTAATCTGTTAAGGAGGTTTATCATGGCTGAACATCCCGATAAGATGTCAAAAAATTTCCAGGTCGCCTTGAATGTGGGCAGGCCCCCCAATATTGTGCGGCTTTTTCCCAATTCAAAGGCGCTGATCGTCAGTGGTAAATATATCGATCAGGCCATGCTGGCCAGGGGAAAAGCAATTTCCATGGCGGCGAACGGCAGAAATATTTTTGTCATTCGCGGAGCACTCGCCGCTGCCCAACGGGCCAATTCCGTGATTATCATCGAAATCGCCAAGTCGGAAGGAACCTATTGCGCGGTCAATTTCTGGAACATCGCCCGGCAGGTGGACGCTCTGTGCAACGAGATGGGTATCACGGTTCCGGTCGCCATCCATGCGGATCACTACGGAATCAAATCAAAGGAAGATACGGCTCAGGCGATGATCGAGATTCCGACCATTTTTGAAGCTGGTATCACATCGATTGCCATCGATGCCTCGCACATGCCAGATGATCAGAATCTGTTGGCCAATCTCGCCCTGTATCCTTATATTCCTGAATGGGCCGGACTTGAAACCGAGGTTGGCGAAATCAAAGGAAAGACCGGTCTGTCTACGGTGGATGAAGCGCTTTTTCTCATTCAGGGGCTGAATGCGCATGATATCTTCCCGAACTGGATCGCTTTAAACAACGGCACCACCCATGGCATCGAGGCCAGTGATCAGGGAATTCAGGTCGGGTTGACACAGCGCATTCATGAAGCGCTGACGCCATACAGCGTTTCTGGCGCCCAGCATGGAACATCCGGCAACAGCTCGGATCGTCTCAGGGAAATCGCCACACGAACCCGGACCACGAAGGCCAATGTGGCCACAGCCCTTCAGATGATTTCGTGGGGACTTGAAGTCAATGATTATGGAAACGCCATCATGGCGTCGGATGGAAAATTCATCAAGGTTCCGGGTGAAGGCGTTACCGAAGAAATGTGGCGGGAAATGGTGGCATATGCTGATGCCAAGGGCCTTAAAAAAGGTGATTACAAGAAACTCAATCTTCCATTTGAAAGCAAGCTCCTTGCCCAGCCCACTGCGGTTCGTGATCGCATGTCCAAACGGGTGGAAGATTTTGTGTATCAGATGCTGATGACGGTGTTCAACGCCGGGGACACGGCGCCGCTGGCCATCGAGGCCATTCTCGGCGCCAATTCTTGTGATCCTGGCCCAAAGGCAAAGCGGATAGAAGATCCGTCTGAGTGGACGCCGGAAAAGATTGCTGTTCGGGCGTTATCGGTTGAAGCCGATAAGGGCGCAACCGGCAATTTTGATGATTGATGAATGCGATTGCCGATGTTTGAAGCATGCCCCTCCCCCCCCCCAACGGAGGCTGGGAGGGAGGCTGGCTGGCTGAAACAATGATCAAAATTAAAAAAGATATTCACTATCAAATCAGGAGAATCCCATGTCAGAGAAATTGATCATCCCCGATGAGTTTCAAGGATCGATCCGGCGGCTGTTGAGTCGGATTCCATCCGAGCAGCGGGATGATGAAACCCTTCAAGCATCCCTGCTGATATATTTGAAGCTGGGCGGAGAAAAACTGGCCCGTCATTACATTGAAATATCTAAAAAAGTATTTCCAGACCAGATGGTTCTGATCAAAAGACAGCTTCGAGAAGGCATCGACGAAGATGAAGCCGATGAGGAAAATCTGGATGGCGCCGAAAGAGATGAGGCATATCTTCCGGATTTTGGCAAACCGGACTCGAGTTCACCGGATTTTGTCTGATAGGATATGCGCTGTATCCCCCCTGCTGTTATCAAGCCCGCCGTTCAGCCGTATTGTGACCGATCGGGCGTGGGCGCCAAGCCCTTCGATTTCCGCCAGCCGGATGATATCCGGCGCTTCCTGCCTGAAAGCTGTTTCCGAATAGTGAATCAAGCTGGTTTTTTTAATGAAATGATCTACGGAGAGTGCTGAAGAGAACCGGGCCGTTCCGGATGTGGGCAGTACATGATTGGGGCCGGCGATATAATCGCCTACAGGTTCCGGGGTGTAATGTCCCATAAAAACGGCGCCGGCGTTTCGAATGCGCTCGATGTATTCCAGCGGAGAATTCAGGTGCAGCTCAAGATGCTCCGGACTGATCGCATTGGATAGATCAAAGGCTGCATCAATGTCTTTCACCACAAAAACAGCGCCGAAGTTTTTCAACGATGCCTCGGCGATATCTTGCCGCACCAAGTCCTTCAACTGTCTGTAGACCGCTTCCGCCACCTGTTCCGCGGTTTTTTGGGCCGGGGTGACCAGAATGGCGGACGCCATGGGATCATGTTCGGCCTGAGACAGCAGATCGGCAGCCGTGTATTCGGGATTTGCCGATTCATCGGCAATGATCAGAATTTCACTGGGGCCGGCGATCATATCGATACCAACAGATCCGGCGACCATTTTTTTGGCAAGGGTCACATAAATATTGCCGGGACCTACGATCACATCGCATTTGGGGATTATGCCGGTGCCATACGCCATGGCGGCGATGGCCCAGGCACTGCCGACTTTATAAACCGCATCGATCCCCACGCGCCGGGCAGCCGCCAGAAGATGGGGATTGACGGTACCGTCCGGCGTGGACGGCGTTGCCATGACGAGGGTGGACACGCCGGCGATCCGGGCAGGAATGGCGCACATCAAAACTGTCGATACCAGAGGGGTCATGCCGGCTTTTCCGCCTGGCACATAAATCCCCGCAGTTCCCACAGGATTGACGATTTGTCCCAGTAGCGTTCCGGGCCTGGGGGTGTCGATCCAGGATTTTACGGATTGTTTCCGGTGAAATGATTCGATCTGAGATGCGGCCCGATCCAGGGATGCCAGAAATTCAGGGCTGACCTGACCTGCCGCCGTTTCATATTCTTGGAAACCTGCTTGAATGTTTTCGATGGTCAGACAGGGGGAATCGAACCGGTTAGCATAATTGATCACTGCCAAATCCCCGTGTTTGCGCACGTCTTCCAGGATGCGTGCAACAGCCTGATGATCTTTTGGGTTGAATGATTGCACACGGCCTTGAATCACCGACAGCCGTTTTTCAGCGGACGAAGATGGGTAAGCATAGATTTTCATAGAAACAATGAACCCTTATGTGTGGTATCGCTTTCAATATATACGGTTGGTCTCGAAAACCATGTCTTTGGCGACCGCAAAACAGGTGATCGAACTGCCTTGTTCATGCAGACGACAGTTGCAGTCGGCAACAATGGCATCCATCTGCATGTCGGTCCGTTCCTGATTGATGTGAAAGAGCCCCAGCCGCTTCACGCCAGCTTGAACCCCCAGATTCAGAACATCGGTGTAAACCGAATGCCCCCATTCGATGGTCGTTTGATATTCTTCCGGCGTGTATTCCGCATCATGAATGAGAAGATCGGCGCCTTCACAGAATTGCCGGTATGCGTCAAACGTCAACCCACCGGGGTGGATATATCCGAGTTCGTTATCGGTCAAGAAAACGAATTTACTGTCATTTTCGATAAACATGTAACCGCTGCCGCTGTTCGGGTGGCATATCGGGATGGGAATCACCGAGACCGATCCGATCTGAAACCGGGAAGGGCAGGCTTTTTCATATTCGATTTTTGCCCGGATATCCGCATATCGGACCGGAAAATTAGGAGGCGTCATAACTTTTGACAACATGGTTTCAAGAAAGGATTTCTGAAACGGACAGCGGTGCATGTGCAGTTCGGCGTCTTTGGAATAGAGGGGCTTGAAAAAAGGAAAACCGATCAGATGATCCCAGTGCGCATGGGTAAAAATGAAATGGTATTTTAAAATATTTTTTTTCATCAAGTGGTTGCCCAGTCGGCGAATGCCTGTGCCGGCGTCCACGATGATGATTTCACCGCTCTCTGCCTGAATTTCCATGCAGGTTGTATCGCCGCCGTATTTCAGATACTCGGCCCCGGAAACCGGAATCGATCCTCGTGAGCCCCAGCATTTGATCCGCATAATACCAGCCTTCTTTCAGAGAGATACGGAGATGGGTCGGAGAGAAAGTTTATTGACCGCTCAGAGTATGTTTCCTGATACCCTGGTAGGTATACCAGATTCCATCTCGGACCCATTTGTTTAATATGGTTACAGGCAGTTGCAGCAGCCTGTTTTCGATATCCGCAGCCTCGCTGCGAAGCAGTCCGGATAAGATGAATCTTTTTTTGTTCAGAAAACCCTCCGAGCAGACCAGCCGTTTCATGACATCATAATGGATGTTGGCGATCAACAGATCCGCTTGAATATGGATAAAGTTATCGGCGCTTGCCTGAACGGCCAGAATTGACGACTGCAACCGGTTGAGCTGGATATTTCTTGCAGCAGTCTTGGCGGCAAGCCGATTCATATCGACAGCCAGGGTGAGCGGACATCCCAGACGGGCGGCTGCAATGGCAAGAATTCCCGTTCCGGTTCCCAGATCGATGGTGGAGCCAATGGACTCTGCCTCAAAGGTGTTTTCCAGGGCTTCCAGGCAATCCCGGGTTGTGGGATGGGCGCCGGTTCCGAAAACAACCCCGGGATCGAGCGTGATCGGCATTTTGGATGATGGCGGCAGGGATGAATCCCAGGGGGGATAAATGAAAAACCGATCGGTGGAAAATGGCGCAATCTTATCCCCCACCCAGTCATCGTAAGACATCTGATATTGATCGATCAGCCGCAAGAGAGGAGATATACGGATCAGTTCTTGCACCTGATTCAGAGATGGTTGTGAAAAAAACAGAAACGAAAACCCGTCTTCCTGCCAGTTGCCGATGAAATGTTTCAGCTCTGATGGGTCATGCTGCAGCGAGCCTTCGAGATAGTAGATGAAAAGATCGCTGCAGGGAGGAGAATATTGAACTTCAGCGGCAACGGACATGGATCTATTTCGAATCCTTGAATTCCGTTTTGGGAAGCTGATCCATATACCATTCCATGGGATCCAGCAGGGTGTATCCCGCATCCTTCAGTTTCTTTTTGATATTGACGACATTATTGGTCAGCAGATACGGAAATACGGCGCGCTTGCCTTCCTCCCAGTATCGGGCGACCAGTACGCTGCCAAAGGAAATTTTCTCTTCGGTGATAATATCCACGATCTTTTTCAACTGCCCGATTTTTTCTTCCGCCAGAATACACAACAAGGTTCCGGGCTGGCCGAATCCCAGCACATTGATAAACGCCCGCAGTAAATCCCGTACTGAAATAATGCCAAGCAGTTTATCTTTTTTATCCACCACCGGCAACGCACCCACCATCGTTTTCTGAATCAGCAGCAGCGCATCCTGAATCGTATCCATCGGCGAAAGCGTCGTCAGATTCTGAGACATGATCTCCTTGACTTGAATGGACGGGGCGGCGGCTTTCTTTGTCGCTTCTGCGTCTTTTTTATAAAAAGATGACGGCAGCGCACTGCGGATGTCACGATCGGTGATCATGCCGATCAGCAGTCCGTCGGCTTCAACAACCGGCACATGGCGAATTTGGTACTGCTCCATTAACTCTTTTGCCTCAAGGATATCAGCATCCTTATTGACGGTAACAACCTTCTGGGTCATCGATCTACTGACAAACATAATGGCCTCCACTATGTAAAAAACGAAATGATTGACTTCTATATATCATCGCTGATGAATGAAACAACATAACCCTTTTATTAAATAATAGACGCGGACAATTGGGTGAGCCTAAAATTAGCCTTTCAATAATAACTCGATATGATTGTTCACCAGTTCCGGCAGCCGTTTGAGCGAGTACCCGCCTTCCAGAATGGAAACAATTCTGCCGCCGGCATGTTTGTTGGCTGTTTCAACCAGTTTTTCCATGATATAGCTAAATCCTTCCGTGGAAAGATTGACACCGGACATGTCATCATCTGAATGGGCGTCGAAACCGGCGGATATCAGCAGAACTTCCGGTTGGAACTGATCAAACAAGGGAATAAAATCATCGTTCATGACGGATTGATATTCATTGTCTCCCTGGCCCGGCAATATCGGATAATTCCGGGTATAGCCTGTTCCTTCGGCGGACCCTTTTTCAAAAGCCCGTCCGGTTCCCGGAAAAGCAAAAGAAGGATGCTCATGGACGGAATAATAGAAAACGGAGGGATCTGTTTCAAAAATATTCTGGGTGCCGTTGCCGTGGTGGACGTCGAAATCCATGATTCCGATACGCTGGATTCCCCATTGGCTTTGGATATAGCGGGCGGCAACCGCAATATTGTTGAAATAGCAGAACCCCATGGCGCGGTTGAATTCTGCATGATGGCCGGGAGGCCTGACCGCACAGAAAGCATTGTCCAGAGCGCCTTCCATTACCTGTCTGGAGGCTTCCAGAATTCCGCCGACCGCCAGTCTGGCGATGTCGTATGTCTGGTAACATAACTGGTTGTCCTCGCATTCAAAAGAACTGTGTCCGGACTGACAGACGGATTTGAATCGTTCGATGTAAGCCTTATCGTGTACCGATTCAATCCATTTCATTTCCGCCATGCTGCCTTCAAGGCGAACCAGTTTGGAAAGCAGTCCGGATCGTTCTAACCCGGAGTATATGACAGAGAGGCGATCCGGGGCTTCTGGATGATAAGGACCTGTGTCATGCAAAAGGTACCTGTCGTCATATAAAAAGCCTGTCTTTTTCATATTATACCTATAATGACCGAGCTGGATGATGGCGTTGATCAGTTGATAATGGTGTCAAATATCCCATAGGCTGCCTGAATGGCGGCATTGCCTGCAGGAATGGCTACTGTCGGCTGTCCGTTCAAGTCGTACGCATAGATATCGGTGTCATCCGGGATGGTTCCGGCCAGGGCGATACCGGCATCCTGAACGATTTGCAAGATGTCCGGCGAAAGCTGGTCTTTGACCTGATTGATGATCAGATAACTTTTCGTTACACCAATCCGCAGATCTCTGGCCAGTTTGTCGATCCGAAGTGCGGAGAGGATGCTGCGTCGGGATGTATCCGATATCATCAGCAGTACATCCACATTGCGGGTCGTCAGTCTGCTGATGTGCTCCATTCCGGCCTCGTTATCCATGACGATATAAGGATAATTGTAAATGAGTTTGTCGAGAAATGCGATCAGCAGCGAATTGGCCGCACAATAACATCCGGAACCTTCCGGCTGCCCCATGACGATCAAATCGAAACCGGGGGCTTCGACAATGGCCTGTTGAAGCTTCATGGACATGAAGACATCTTTGGTCATGCCGCCGGGTACAACTCCTTTTTTCATTTCTTCGCGGGCATTGCTCAGGGTATCGGATAATTGAAGCCCCAGCACTTCGTTCAAATTGGCGTTACTGTCGGCATCCACAGCTAGAACGGGTGATTTGCCCTTGTCGACCAGATATTTGATCAGCATTCCTGCGATGGTTGTTTTTCCGGTTCCTCCTTTTCCGGCCAGTGCGATTGAATAAGGCATGCGATAAGAATTCCTTTCCGAAAATATGTTGGATTGTGAAACAAATGACCATATCCCTTAAGGTACTTATCGCAAACAGTCAAGTAACTTTTTCCGGGATGTGGCTGCGGCGGCAGGCGTTCAGACAGACGAATGAGGCAATAAGTCTCATATCTCAAAGCAAATCCCTTGCATTGGCATGGGCTCTATGCTAATTCTTGGTCGCTCATTTTGCGTTTTGAACCCATTTTAAAAAGGAGAACTGATATGCTGGACTTCATCAAAAAATCAATGTTGACAGGTATTGGTATTGCCATGAAAACCAAGGATGAACTCGAAGAATGGGTGAAGGAAATTGTAAAAAAAGGGGAGATGTCTGAAAATGAAGGCCAAAGTTTTTTAGATGATATCAAGAGAAAGTCCAAAGAGGCGCAGAAAGACCTTGAGGAGAAGATTGAATCGAAGTTCAAGGAACTGCTTAAAAAAGCGGATATCGCCACGCGCGACGAAGTCAGCGAGCTGAAAAATGAAATTGAAGAATTGAAGAAAACAGTTACTAAATGATTCGGCGGCGTCAGTGAGCCAGAAATTATACTGCGAACGGGCATATTCCGAACTTTCCATAAATACCCTCTCCCAGCGGGGGAGGGTTGGGTGGGGGTTCTTATGAGCGTTGGCAATATCAAGGAAATGAACGATGAAAATCGGTATGATGAACAACCCGTCAAAATCAGTCTTGGATCAGGCGGCCTCCTGCGGCAGAGCCGGTTTCGACTTTCTGGACCTGACCATCGAAGGGCCAAACGCCGCCACAATCGATGTTGCCGGATTGCAATTGATTCTTGATGCCGATGGTCTATCCATCGTAGGCCATACCGACCCCTGCCTGCCGTATGCCTATCCCGTCCAGCAGGTTCGGGATGCCTGTTTTCAGGAATTGGAGCGATGTGCGCGGATATTTTCCGCTTTGGGAGCAAGTGTGATGAATATCCATCCCTGCTATTCTTGTCCGCCTGCCATGAAAAACGATCTGCTTGCGTTCAATATCGAGGCCTTGAATCCCATTGTAGACATGGCCGCATCGTATAATCTTACCGTGGTATTGGAAAACTATACCGCTCCGTTCGATCGGGTTTCCACCTTTAAGAAAATCCTGGAGGCAGTACCGGGGCTGAAGCTGCATCTCGATTTTGGACATACGAACTTCGGTATCGACCGTCATGATATTTTTTGCAGAGAATTGGGGGAATCCATCCGGCATGTCCATTTTTCCGACAACCGATCCAGAGCCGATGATCATATGCCCCTGGGGGTAGGAACCGTTGACTGGAAAAATGCGGTCGATTCATTGAAGGAAATCGGTTACGACGGCGCCATCACATTGGAAGTATTCTGCAATGACCCGGATACGCAGTACCTATACCTGGATGTCAGCAAAAAAAGGGTACTGGATCTCTGGAATCAGCCGATGCGAAAATAACACCTGAACCCACGGCCCGCTGCCCAGCCCTATGTACGCGCATCCGGAGCCGAAAGACAGCGAGCTTCCTCACCTTTCTTAAACCATTTTTCGACCATCGCCACCATTTATGAAGCCATCAACAAGGCTTCGATCAGAGAGGGCCCCTTTGTTTTCATGGCGTCGGCAAACTGCAGATGAAATTCATCGGCCGTGCGGCAGCGGGTGGCCCGAACACCCATGCCGAGTGCGATATGAACCCAATCGATATCGGGTGGGGAAAGCTTCAGCATAGACAGGGTTTGATCATTGGGCTGGCCGGCGCCGACACGGGCCAGTTCGTGATTCAGAATGGCATAGCTGCGGTTGTTGAACAAAATGACGGTTACATCCGCTTTTACCCTGGCCAGGGTCCAAAGCGCCTGTACCGTGTACATGGCGCTGCCGTCTGCCTGCAACGCCACAACTTTGCGGTCCGGACAGGCCACTGCAGCACCGAGACTGACCGGCAGACCCTGCCCGATTGCGCCTCCGGTAATCGCAAGCCAATCATGAGGCGCCGCATTTTCAGTGCTGACATAGATGCCGAATCCGCTGGTGACGCCTTCGTCCGACACAATGGCCTGATCCGGCAGCAGAATATTGATGCTGGCTGCAATGGACTGCGGCGTCAGCGCGCCGGTGGGTAGCGGCAGGGCGGCGCCACTTGCCTGAATTTGGATGGGTTCAGAGGATGCTTTCAACCTGTCGGCCAGCCGCTTCAGGGCTGATGCCGCACAGGTGTCTATACGTGCAAGTGTCTGGACGTTGCAGCCTTCGGGTATCAACAGGCTGGGTTTTCCGGGATATGCAAAGAATGCCACCGGAACCTGGGCGCCCGCCAGAATGAACTGTTCATAGTGCTGAAGTAATTCCAAGGCATTTTCAACAGGGTAGGGGATGCGGACCGCTTTGACCCGACCAGCCCCGCGCTGCATGCGCGCCGGAAACGTCTCGCAGAGAAGCGCAACACCGGTGGTATCAGCAATGCGGCCGGCCGCTTTCAACGCATCCTCGCGCAGGGCCCGCCCCCCGAGAATCAGCGCGGTTCGTTTGCCATTGGATAGCATTGCAGCCATATCATCGATGGTTGCCGGCAAAATGGTTTCCATCGGAGGCGGCGGAAGCGGCGATGGAACGATGCAGGCTTCTTCCCATGCGTGATTGGATGGTACGATTATGGTTGCAATCTTCCCCCAACCCTTCATGGATGCCTGCATCGCCGAAAATCCGGATGCGGCCAGGTCATCTGCGGATTCCGAGACATGAACCCAGTCGGAACAGATGCGTGCATGTGCGGGAACATCGGAATTCAGGGGTGAATCATATTGCAGGTGATGGACGGCATGGTTGCCGACGATGTTGATGAGGGGAACATGGGCTTTATGGGCGTTGTGCAGGTTGGCCATGCCGTTCGCAAATCCTGGGCCCATATGCAGCAGGGTGATTGCCGGCTTATCGGCCATCCGGCCATAACCGTCGGCAGCACCGGTGGCCACACCCTCGAACAGGCATAAAATGGGCCGGATTGCATCGCTTTTTCCGATTGCCAGCAACAGATGCATTTCTGACGTGCCGGGATTGGCAAAGCAGATTTCAATGCCGGATTTAACCAGGGCTTGTAGAAGTGCTTGTGCACCGTTCATCACATTTTCCTTTCATATGTAACGCCGCAGTCCTTTCAGAACATGCTTGCATCATTAAGCAACCGATGGATTTTATGGAAAGTTCAAATTATATCCGTTCGCAGTATATCACAGTGGAAATAAACAGGAAAGAAAGATGAACGAATCATCTCTATCAATATCCCCCCCCGCATCCAATGGTTCTTTTGAACTCGTTTCACCGTTTGCGCCCAGCGGCGATCAACCCCAGGCAATCGATCAGCTCTGTAAACATCTTCTTTCCGGCAGCAAACACAATGTCCTGCTGGGCGTTACCGGTTCGGGGAAGACGTTCACGATGGCTCAGGTCATTGCCAGACTGAACAGACCGAGTCTGGTCATTGCTCCCAACAAGACCCTGGCGGCTCAGCTTTACAGTGAATTTCGATCGTTGTTTCCGAACAACGCCGTGGAATATTTTGTCAGTTATTATGATTACTATCAGCCTGAAGCCTATCTTCCCACCAGCGATACCTATATTCAGAAAGATTCTTCGATCAACGAAACGATCGACAAGATGCGCCACTCCGCCACCATGTCGGTTCTGACGCGCCGGGATGTCCTGGTCGTGGCCAGCGTGTCCTGCATTTATGGGCTCGGAGCCCCGGAGGACTATCTGGCCATGCGGGTTCCCATTGCAATCGGCGCTGAAATGCCGCGGGACACGCTTTTGAAAAGTCTGGTAGGCATCCAGTACGAGCGAAACGATATGGATTTTCACCGGGGAGTATTCCGCGTCCGCGGAGACCGGGTCGAAATCTTTCCCGCCTATGAAGAGGATAAGGCCATTCGGGTGGAGTTTTTCGGGGATGAAATCGACGCTATTTCTGAAATCGACCCGCTGAGAGGAACGGTTCTCCGAAAACTGAACCAAACGGCCATTTTCCCGGCCAGCCATTATGTTACCCAGAAAACGACACTTCAGCGGGCGGTTTATACCATTCTGGATGAACTGAAAGAACAGGTTGCGTTTTTCCGTCGGGAAAACAAACTCATCGAGGCCCAGCGGATCGAAGAGAGAACCAATTACGATATCGAAATGATTATGGAGATCGGATACTGCAACGGTATCGAAAATTATTCCCGGCACCTGACCGGAAGGCTTGCAGGGGAGCCTCCTCCCACCCTGCTGGATTATTTTCCGGAAGATTATCTGGTTTTTTTTGACGAAAGCCATATCGCCGTTCCGCAACAGAGGGGTATGTATCACGGCGACCGGTCCCGAAAAAACACGCTGGTACAGTATGGATTCCGGCTGCCGTCAGCCCTGGACAACCGGCCCCTGAAGTTTGAAGAATCCGAAGCACGTATCCATCAGGTGGTCTATGTTTCGGCAACCCCTGCTGAATATGAAATGGAAAAAGGTAAGGATGCCCTGGTCGAGCAGATCGTCCGGCCTACCGGGCTCATCGATCCGGAAATCGAGGTGCGCAGCGCCCAGCACCAGGTGGATGATCTTTTAGAAGAAATCGGAAAACGCGTCCGGCAGAAAGAGCGTGTGCTTGTTACCACCCTGACCAAACGAATGGCCGAAGACCTGTCTGAATACTATACGGATATGGGAGTCCGCGTACGATACCTGCATTCGGATATCACCACCCTGGATCGGATGGAAATCATCCGGGATCTCCGGCTGGGGGAATTTGATGTTCTGGTGGGCATCAACCTGCTGCGGGAAGGGCTGGATATCCCTGAAGTGTCGCTGGTGGCGATCCTGGATGCCGATAAAGAAGGATTTTTGCGCTCCACACGTTCCCTGATTCAAACCTGCGGCAGGGCTGCCCGAAATCTTCAGGGCAAGGTCATCCTCTATGCCGACAAAATTACCGATTCCATGCGCCGGACCATGGATGAAACCCTGCGCCGCCGCGAAATTCAGACAAATTACAACCGGATTCATCACATCACTCCGGAGACCATCACCAAAGAAATCACCGCTATGTTCGAAACCGTGGCAGACACGACCAAAAGAAATGAAACCAAAGCGGCTGAAACCGTCAAACCCTTTCATACATTGGATGAACTGGACAGCATCATCGCATCGATGGAAAACGAAATGGAGGCAGCCGCCAAAGCCCTCGATTTCGAGCGGGCGGCCATGTTCAGGGATCATATCAAGGAACTTCGAAAATCAGCAGTTCTTATGGCATAATTGCGGCTTTTTCAGATATCAATCCCCAATTCCCGTAACCTGGCTGATAGCCGTTCTTTTTCCATGCGTTCAAATGCCTCCCTTTGAATCGCAGCCTCAGCTCTTTGTCGCTCCGATTCCTCTCTTTGAATCGCAGCCTCGGCTCTTTGTCGCTCCGATTCCTCCCTTTGAATCGCAGCTTCGGCTCTTTGTCGCTCCGATTCCTCTCTTTGAATCGCAGCTTCGGCTCTTTGTCGCTCCGATTCCTCTCTTTCAATTGCAGCTTCCGCTCTCAATCGCTCCGATTCCGCTTTTCGTTGATTGGATTTAGAAATCTCATCCAGTTCCAATGTCGAGAGAAAACGGGTTCCATCCGGACAATAGATGACAAGATCGTCTGCCGCAAGTTCAAAGCGAATTTTCAGCAAAGGGCTTGTCCATCCAGTCATATCGGGGATGGGGAGCAGCGTATCGTCTGTTCGAATCCATCCGTCCAGCCGTATTCGATCCGGATCGAGAATGTAATATTCTTTCACTCCGTATTCCTGATAAAACTGAAACTTCCGGTTCATTTCACTTCGCCTGTTTCCAGGAGACAGAATCTCGAACACCACCTGCGGTGGAATATGCGCCTCTTCCCAGGACCGATATGATCCCCTGTGTTCCTTCGGTCTGCCGAAAACAACCATGGCATCCGGTGCGGTGCGAATTTTGTTGTTTCCCTCCACCGGATACCAAAATAAATCCCCCGCAATGAATACATGCGGATTATCACGATATATCCGTTCCAGATTTTCTTTTATTTTAACGATCCAGTCGAATTGTTTGGTGTTGTCTGCCATCGGTTTTCCGTCACTGTCAGGATAGATAATCCTTTTTCCGGTATCCGGGGTCACCGTCCTTTGGAAACCGAGGTCTGGGATGCGATTTCGAGATGGTTCCTTCGCTTTCAATATCTTCATCCACGCAACCTCCCATGATAGTTTCAAAAATCATATAGCTTTTAAGGCTTCTCGCTGTCTCAGCGCTTGTCCTGCACAAAATGGATATTGGAAAATTTATCAAAGAGCATAGAACAAATTAACTGGTACGTGGGCCACCGTGCTATGAAAATGTACAAAGTCGAGTTAAAGCCCATCTGCCAATTGCCCGATGCGGGCCAAAGACAGGGGACGCACAACTGCCTTGCCGATGCCTTCTGGAAGCACGAAAAAGATGTCCTCTCCTTCACGCTTTTTGTCCTTTCTCATGGCAGATAGAATCTCATCCGGTTGACAGCTCATTCTTGTGGGAAGCTGAAAGCGGGTTAGCAGATTCTCGATACGTTTTGCTTCGATTTCGGTCAGCAGCCCGCACCGCTGGGCAATGCCGGCTGCTACGACCATTCCGATGCTAATGGCTTCGCCATGGGGGAAACCGGCAGTTTTTTCAATGGCATGGCCAATGGTGTGTCCGAAATTCAGTATCCGGCGCTCTCCTTTTTCCGTTTCATCCCGGTTGACCACCCCAGCCTTGATGACGACCGAATCATATACGAGTTTTTCGATGACGTCGCTGTCCAGCTCCAGCGCCTGGGACCAGTGTTTTTCTAAATAACTGAACATATCTGCATCGGCAATGACGGCATGTTTGACAATCTCGGCAAAGCCGCATAAACGGTCCTGGATAGAAAGAGTATGCAGCAAATTCATATCGCATATCACGAATTCCGGCTGGTTGAATACCCCTACCATGTTTTTGAAGCCGCTGAAATTGACGCCATTTTTTCCACCGACACTGGCATCAACCTGTGCCAGCAGGGTGGTTGCCACAAACCCAAAGCTGATGCCGCGCATATAGGTGGATGCTACAAAACCAGAAATATCACAAACGATACCGCCGCCGATCCCCACGATAACGAAGGATCGGTCCGCTTCCAGCTCCACGAGTCGATGATAGATACTGCTTACTGTATCCAGGGTTTTGATGGTTTCTCCGCAGCCGATGGTAATCACAGGATAGTTGGGAAAATCTTTCCCATAAAGCGCCAAAAGGTTGGTATCCGTGATGATCACGGCAGGTCGACCCGCAATGGCATGATGCAAATGGTGGAGACGCTCTCCGATCAAAAGGGTGGATTTTCCTGTTTTTCCATGGATGTACAGTAGCTTCATGGCTTATTCCCCAGTTTTACGTGAATTTGATTTATATGTAGCTTTATTTCCGGTACCAATCAAGCTAATATTGCCCAACAACGAAAATAATGCTTGACAACCATGGCTGACCTGACGTACCTTTCACGCGATATTTAAGGAATGCTTTGTTATGCGCAAAATTCAAATTCATACAGACTTTTTTTTCGGGCGCTTCTTTTTTAGCTTTAGAAGCGTTCATTCTGCGCATTAGCTTATACTGACTACATCGCGCCCCGAATGGACTTTATAACCTGTCCATTCGGGGCTTATTTTTTAAGCCCCGAAGGCACCCTGCCTTAGGGGCTTTTTTATTTTCTGCTGAGAGATGTGTATAGTCCTCTCTTCGCATCACCAAAACGATGGGCAACAAAGGAGACATGACATGATTCTTGTACTCGATAAAAACATTACCAAAGATCAGAAAAGTCATATTCGCAATATGCTTGTGGACAGGGGCTGTTTTGTCCATGAAACCGACGATAGTGGCCGGAATCTTATCAGCGCCCTGGGAAAAAGTAATATAGACGTAGCATTTTTAAAAAGCCTTCCTGGTGTTGAGGACGTCACTCCGGTCAGTACACCTTTCAAACTTGCCAGCAGACAATGGCATTCCGCCGATACGCTGGTACCGCTCGGGAATGTGATGGTGGGTGGAGAGCGCATCGTGATCATCGCCGGTCCCTGCGCGATTGAAAGCCGCGATCAGGCACTGACGATCGCCCGAGAAGTAAAGCGTTACGGGGCGGTGGTTTTCCGCGGCGGCGCTTACAAACCCCGAACATCTCCTTATTCTTTTCAGGGGTTGGAAGAAGAGGGACTTAAAATACTGGCCGAGGTCAGGGATCAGACCGGTCTTCCGGTCGTCACTGAAATTACATCAATGGTCCAGGCCGATGTCATGATGAAATATGTGGATGCCGTACAGATTGGCGCCCGGAACATGCAGAATTTCGAACTCCTGAAGTGTGTGGGCCGGATGGGCAAAACCGTGGTACTCAAACGGGGACTGGCCTCAACTATCGAGGAGTGGCTGATGTCTGCTGAATACATCATGTCCGAAGGAAACGACCGGATCATTCTGTGCGAACGCGGCATTCGTACCTTTGAACCCTATACCCGCAACACGCTTGATCTGTCAGCCATTCCCGTTCTTAAAAAACTGACGCACCTGCCGGTACTGATCGATCCCAGTCACGCCACGGGTATTCGAGAAAAAGTCAGCCCCATGGCGAGAGCCGCCATTGCCGCAGGTGCCGACGCACTGATGATCGAAGTTCACCACGACCCGGACCATGCTCTTTCCGATGGCCCGCAAAGTCTATATCCAAAGCAGTTCGGCCAGTTGACCCGTGACATCTATGTGATCGCCCCGGTTGTCGGCAAGCAACTTGATTTTGATTATCTGCACAAGGCCGCCGGCGATTCCAACCGTCAGGACGTCGGTACACGCAGCCCGAAAGCCATTGCCTTTTTGGGTGAACTGGGAACATTCAGCCACAAGGCTTGTCTGCAGTATTTTGGCGAAAACATGGATGCCGATCCTAAACAGAATTTCCGCGCCATCTTCGAAGCGGTCAAGTCAGGAGAGGCGGCGTACGCTGTCATCCCCCTTGAAAACTCTCTGTCCGGCAGTATCCACGAAAACTATGACCTGCTGTTGGAATATGACTTGCAAATCGTGGGAGAACTCACACTTCGTATCGTACATTATCTGATCGGCCGCCCTGGCGCCCATCTGGAGGACATCCGTCGTGTCATATCCGCCGGCCCGGCGGTTCAGCAGTGTCGGCAGTTTCTGGACCGCTTCCCCGGCTGGGAAGTCATTACGGTGAACGCAACAGCCAGCGCTGTTCAAGAGATCACCCACAATGAAGGATATGGGTATGCGGCCATCGGCAGTAAGGAGGCCGCCGATCTTTACGGCATGGAAGTCATTGAAGAGGGAATAGAAACCAACCCAATGAATTTCACCCGGTTTGCCGTAATCGCCGCCGCTCCCGGCACGGGCCGAGCTGCTGGAAAATCTTCCCTGGTCTACTCGGTCGGCAATCAACCCGGATCACTTTACGAAACCCTGAAGATTTTCCAGGAAAACCATATCAACCTTGTAAAGCTGGAATCCCGTCCGATCCACGGCAGACCCTGGCAGTACATGTTTTATGCGGATCTGGAAGCCGATGTTCGTTCTGCTGAATTCGCACCGATTCTCGATCATCTAATATCCAAAACCGACTATTTAAAAATTCTCGGCAGTTATTAACTTCGTTATATTTCGGATCCGGCATGTAAAACTGAAAACCAATTGGATGATTTGGACCTTTTAAATTTTCAGATTTTTTTGTAATTCATGTTGACATTCG
This sequence comes from uncultured Desulfobacteraceae bacterium, assembly GCA_903953895.1. Lineage (GTDB taxonomy): Bacteria > Desulfobacterota > Desulfobacteria > Desulfobacterales > Desulfatirhabdiaceae > RAAP-1. Next base: position 39,972 of record CAJBLH010000050.1, read on the forward strand.
GTACGTAGAATTCTACAGCCCGTATTGGCGGTCGGCCAGCTTGTATTATTGTGAAGTTTCTAACGAGACACAGCCAGTGCCGGCAAAAAGGTTAGAATCTTATGAAATCCACAAGAACCACCGCTTTCCGCAGCCCCGTACTGGTTTTTAATTCCGTAAAACGGATATCATCGGCATCTACCGGATGTTCACCCTTGACGATGATATTCATATCGTTCACAAGCATGCGGATAGGTTCAGATTTAAGAAACTGCTCTGGATGAAACAGCAAATCTGTCACCCGGTTTAGATAATCTTCCGGTTCATCGAGTTGAACCCGGACCTCGGTAATTTCCTTGTCAATCCGCCCTATCACGTCTTTTGTATCATGGGTGTCATCCGGAGTGTCATCCGGAGTGTCGGCCGGAGTGTCGGATTGATCCGGCAACTGGGATTTTCTACTCTGAACCAGGGAATCCGTGAGATTCATTTTGATTTCAAGGATGCGTTTCTCGGTTTCCATATCTTTTTTCAAGGATATCAATGACAGGATATCTTCCAGAGAATGAGATGCCAGCAATTCCAGTACCCGCAATGATAATTCTTTTCGGGTTTCTTCTTCAGAAGCCATCGGCGCGACAATCTGGTGATCGGAAAAATCCACACTTGTCTGAAGCACATCTCGTCTGACGATCTCGCCGTCGATTTCCACACCCAGCGTTTTTCTTTCCTTACGAGTCATCACCAGCAGCGCACAGCAGCGATTCACATTTGTTTTCTGAAAAAAATTATTCAATGCTTTGTTTTTGGAGAAAAAATCTTTAAATGCACTGTTATCCAGAAACGTCTTTCGGACAAACGGATTGCTCTTCCAAGAGTCTGCTTCGATTGAAATCGGCGTTGGCAACTGAACGATCAACTCATCCGCATATTTCAGTGTATGCTCTACGGCCGGCATCAGCTTTTTCCGGTAATGCGACACATAGTAAATATTGGGATGACTCAGTTTGGCAACAAAATCGACAGCTTCCAATAATTCTTCGCGGGGACGGATTTTGTCAGAGATTGCCGGATCGGATGTGTTCCGAAATTTCGATAAAAAATTGAATAGTCCCATATTTTCATCCTGTTAGCAAAACCCCCTGGCGCTGGGGGATGGAGATATTCTGTTCCTCCCCCAGCGGGGGGAAGCTGGGAAGGGGGGATAATTTCAATCGGCCATCAAAAGTCTGAATGGAAGCATCATTTTCTTTACAAATGTGATGATCCGGGATACGGTTTGCCTTGGTCTGCACGTGCTGATAGGTGGTATTGTTATTTGCAACCACAGATGATTTATCCTTTATCCGGATGGAGCGCAACATTTTTATGATTGTCCGCCACTCCGCCACCTGCAAGCAAAAAGGCTGTGAAGCCGGCTGACCGATGGAGAGCGGTTGCTTTCTATCAAGAAGTTATAAAATTCCGCGCGTATGGTCGATGTAAAGCGCTCAAAGGCCATGGAGGCGGAGGAAATACCCAATCTGATATCTGCCAATCAGACCAAGGACGGCAAGAAATGAATAACCCGCGCCCGACAACCGGGAAAGACCCATGCAAGCGTCTGACTCCCATACTTGAGTCCACTGACGATTCTGTTTCGCCGATGCTGCATAGGGATGCTGTAAGGCTGACCTGCCTATATTTTTTCCCGGTACTCTTATTGGGATTTCTGGTTGGCTTATTTATCTTGCATCTTGCGAGAAAATCGGACCTTGAAGTTATCAAAGCAAAACAATATGCGGCAGTCGCAATTGTTCAGGATGCAATATCGGAAGATATTCAACTGGCAATTTCGGATCTGCTGATATTGTCCGGAGACGTCAATCTGAGATATCTATTTTCCACCACGGGAGAGGCTGATCCGATAATCAAGGAAAAACTGAACGATTTTTACCAGACAGTAGCAGGAGCCAAGCGGTGTTACGACCAACTGCGCATTCTGGATCGAATGGGAATGGAGATTATCAGGGTGAACTATAACGGCGGCTCACCAATCGTCGTTCCGGGTACGCAGCTTCAGAATAAAAGCGGCAGATATTTTTTTGACGATACATTCAAACTGAAACCAGGAGAAATTTTTATTTCACCGCTGGATCTCAATATCGAACATGGACAGATTGAACAGCCCCTGAAGCCCATGGTAAGAATCGGTACCCCGTTCAATGGCGCCGATGGGGATAAAGCCGGCATCATGCTTTTGAACTATTACGGAGAGATTCTGTTGCAGGAGCTGAGAAAACTTGACGACCGCTTTCCCGGCCAGCAATTGATGTTGCTCAATTCCCAGGGTTACTGGCTGAAAGGGCCGCAAGCCGATATCGAGTGGGGCTTCATGTATCCAGATCGCAAAACGTTGACATTTGCAGAGCGGTACCCATCGATCTGGAAGAAAGTTCTTGCGGGCGACGACGGGTTTCGGACAGTCCCCGATGGTGCGTACTACTTTGGAACGGTGTATCCCCTGGCTGACAGCCAGATTTCCAGCTCTGGAACGGACAAGCCATCCGGGAAAAGTGAGTACGACATCACTGGAGGTGAATACTTTTGGAAAATCGTCTCCATGGTTCCCGCAAAACAGTTGGCGGAACAAGACGCGATACAATTGACGCGCGTAGTCCTGATCGAGGGGGTGGTGCTTCTGGCGGTCCTGTTGTGGCTTGCAGGCCTTGCCAAAGGCAGGCTGAAGAAGACAGCTTTCGAACAAATGTTGATGCAGGCCAAGATTCAGGCCGAGATGGCCAACGCGGCCAAAAGCGAGTTTCTGGCCAACATGAGCCATGAGATCAGAACCCCGATGAATGGGGTTATCGGTATGACCGGGCTGCTGCTGGATACGGACTTAAATGATGAACAGCGGCGCTATACAGAAATCGTACGCAGCAGCGGTGAATCCCTGCTTGGCTTGATCAACAACATCCTCGATTTCTCAAAGATCGAATCAAAAAAGCTCGAGCTGGAAACACTGGATTTCAATCTGTCGAGCCTGCTGGAAGACTTTGCTGCCACACTGGCCGTACAGGCTCACGAGAAGGGGCTGGAATTACTCTGTGCTGCCGATATGGATGTACCCACACTGCTTCGGGGCGACCCGGGGCGTTTGCGTCAGATCCTCACCAACCTGGCTGGCAATGCCGTCAAGTTCACCCCTGCTGGTGAGGTGCTGATCCGTGTTTCACTGATGGAAAAGAGTGAAAACGATGTAATGCTGCGTTTTTCGGTGCGCGACACAGGCATCGGTATTCCCGGAGACAAGATCAGTCTGCTCTTCGCCAAGTTCAGCCAGGTGGACGCATCGACCACACGCCGGTACGGCGGTACCGGACTGGGCCTTGCCATCTCCAAACAACTGGCCGAGCTGATGGGCGGGCAGGCAGGTGTGTGCAGTGAAGAAGGTAATGGTTCGGAATTCTGGTTTACAGCGCGTTTTGGTAAACAGGACGTGGGAGCGGATGTGGAAAATATCCAGCCTGCGGATCTGTGTAATGTGCGCGTACTGATTGTCGACGATAATGCCACCAATCGCGAACTCCTGACCACCCGTCTGACTTCCTGGGGCATGCTCACATCGGAGGCAAAGGACGGCCCTACGGCGCTCCAGGCACTCTACCGAGCGATGGACGAGAAAGACCCCTTCCGCATCGCCGTGATCGACATGCAGATGCCGGGTATGGATGGAGAATCCCTGGGCCGGACTATCCGTGCAGACAAGCGACTGGACGATACCCGGATGGTGATGCTGACCTCCCTGGGAACACGGGGTGACGCCCGGCGTTTCCAAGATATCGGTTTTACGGCGTTTGCGACCAAACCGATACGGCATCTGGAATTAAAGGCGGTTCTGTCCTTGGTGCTTACAAATCGAGACAAGGCGGAGCCTAGCCCACAGTCCATCATTACGCGCCACACGGTTCGTGAGATGTTAAACTTGTTCGTCGGCCGCAAAGCACGCATTCTGCTTGCTGAAGACAATATCACCAATCAGCAGGTAGCCCTGGGCATCCTGAAGAAACTGGGTTTGCGTGCAGATGCCGTCGCCAATGGAGTGGAAGTACTCAAGGCACTGGAAAATCTGCCCTACGACCTGGTGCTGATGGATGTGCAGATGCCTGAAATGGATGGGATTGAAGCCACCAAGAGAATTCGGAATACGGAATTACGAATCCCGAATCATGCCGAAACGGGCGATTCTCCTTCACCCTTCGTAATTCCCATTATCGCCATGACCGCTCATGCCATGCAGGGCGACCGGGAGCGCTGTCTGATGGCGGGCATGAATGACTACATCACCAAACCAGTCTCTCCCCAGGCGCTGGCCGAAGCACTGGACAGATGGCTGCCTCAGAATGAAAAAACGGCAAACAGCGCACTGCAAACAGAGATACATCCAGGGTGCTGAGGGCTTTCATCGGAACTTGGTGCTGACCACGGATCAGCTTCTCACGAACATCCAATCCGTGCAGCTATCAGAAAAGCTAATAGATTTCCCGGAGATTGTTCCGGTGATCCACCATGTACAGCAGCTTTGCTTTTTCCTTGAGCGCTGTTTTCAATGCTTCCAGCTTGTCGCGATCGATGCTGTACATGCGGATGTAGACATTGCGGTATCCTTCGGGCGCCTTCTCATAAGAGGTGAGGATACTGGCGACTCTTCCCCCGGCCCCCCGGATGATATCGGCCACTTCCAGAATGGAGCCCTGCCGGTCTTCCAGGCAAAACGCAAACTGGATGCCTTTTTTCCCGATACCTGTCAGGGAAATGATCACCTTGAACAGATCCGTATGGGTAATAACGCCAACAACGGTTCCGTCTGCATCCACAACCGGAACACCGGATATTTTGTTAGCAAGCAGGACTTCGGCGGTTTCTTCGACCGTGAAATCCGGCGGAACCGAAATCGGCTTTGGCGACATGATGTCTTTGATCTGAATTTTCGAGAGCAGATAGAGAAGCTCATGAATTTCCAGGGTGGTGGCGCCGGATGGAGAGGCTTTTTTCAAATCCCTGTCTGTTACAATCCCCACCAGACGTTTAGCGTCCATGACCGGCAGCAGGGAAATGCCATGCGTTTTCATGGTATTCATGGCTTCGTGCATGGAACTGTGTTTATCGATGGTAATGGCGGGCTTGCTCATCCAGTTAGTTACAAGCATGGAAACGACCTCCAGTAGTGTTTTTTATGTTTCGTGTATTTCGGGGTAGTATTTGTCCTAAATCCCCAGATACGCCTTCTTGATGTGTTCGTTGTTCAGCAGAGCCTCGCCTTTGTCTTTAAGCACCACCCTGCCGGTTTCGAGTACATATCCCCGGGTAGCGATCCGGAGAGACTGAAACACATTCTGCTCGACCAGCATGATCGTTACCCCCTGCCGGCTGATCTCGGTGATGATATTGAAGATGGACTTTACCAGCAGCGGCGAAAGACCAAGCGATGGCTCATCAAGCAGCAGGAGTTTCGGATCGGCCATAAGACCCCGCGCGATGGCCAGCATCTGCTGTTCCCCGCCCGACATGGTGCCGCCGAATTGTTTTTCCCGTTCTTTGAGTCGCGGGAGCAAGGCAAATACCCGGTCCATATTCGCTTCACGTTTCAATCGCGCCTTTCTGGTAAAAGAACCCATCCTCAGATTCTCTGTAACCGTCATTTGCGGAAATATCTTTCTGCCCTCGGGGACCTGGACGAGACCGAGTTCAACCACTTCATGTGCTTCGAGTTTGGATAGGTTTACGCCGTTAAAGGTGATGCTGCCGGTTCCGGGCTTTTCCAGGCGGGAGATGTTGTTGAGAATCGTCGATTTTCCGGCGCCGTTGGCGCCGACGACCGTAACGATCTCGCCTTCCTGCACCTCGATGTTCACGTCCCACAACACCTTGAGGTCGTCATAACTGAAGTTCAGATTCTCGATCTTTAGCATCTATTCTCCTCCGAGATAGGCGTCGACAACGGCCTTGTTGGAAACGATTTCCTGGGGATTGCCCTCTGCCAGTTTTTCACCGGAATTCAGCACCACAATCCTGTCGGAAATCCGCATGATGGCTTTCATGTCGTGTTCGATGACCATCTGGGTGATTCCGATATTCTTGATGTCCAGGATTAGTTGGATAATCTCCTCACTCTCGGCTGGATTGAGCCCCCCCATGACTTCGTCGAGCAACAGCAGCTTGGGCTGCGTGGCCAGCACGCGCGCCACTTCCAGTTTCTTGCGCTCGCCGATGGGAAGACTTCCGGCAAGAAATTTAACGCGGTTTCCAAGGCCCACGACGTGGATTTTTTCCATGGCCATTTCGCGGGCCTTTTTCAGAGAATTCGTACGGCACAGGGCCCCGACCATCACATTGTCCACAACACTCATCTTGGCAAGAGGGCGCACCTTCTGCCAGGTTCGGGCCATGCCGAGTTTGCACACGGCATCCGGATGCAATCCGTTCATGCGGTGACCGTCAAAAATAATCTCGCCACGGGAAGGCGGATAGTAGCCGGTGATACAGTTAAACAGCGTGGTCTTTCCCGCACCGTTTGGACCGATCAGCCCCATGATCATGCCCGAAACCATCTCGAAAGAGACATCAGAATTGGCCGCCAGTCCGCCGAAAAACTTGCTGACGTGTTTGATCTCGAGAATTGCCATCAGATCGCCTCCTTTCGTCGTTTTGACGTGAGCTTTCGGACAAAGCCCAGAATACCGTCTGGCATGTACAGAATGACAACCACCAGTAGAATGCCATAGATCAGCACATGAGCATGGGACAGTTGCTCTTTCAGGAAGAAGCCGAACCCCGAATTCTCACTGACCAGTCCGGAGTCGATGATTGCCTGGGCGATCATATTGCTGCGCAGGGCTTCAGAAAACGGCACCAGCACAACGGCGCCGATCACCGGTCCGAAAATGGTGCCGATGCCGCCGATGATGCAGGTCATGACGATCTGGACGGATAGATCCAGCGCCAGAACCGTACTCGGGTCGATGAATCCGACATAGAGACCGTACAGGCTGCCGGCCAGAGAGGTAAACACCACAGAGCAGGCCAGTGCCACGTTTTTATAGATGGTCAGGTTGATCCCAAGCGAGTGCGCCGCGTCCTGATCCTCGCGGATCGCCTGGAAATAATAACCCAGCTTGGAATTCTGCAGCATCCAGGTTGCAAAGATAGCGATAATCAGGGTGACAAGCCCGATATAGTAAAACGGTACCTTGGACATGAAATCGGTGATGACGACATCGCCGATCTTGAACGGTGGGATATCGGTGATCAGAATCCCTTCAGCGCCGTTGGTCAGCTTCTTCAGGTTCAGGGCCGTCACCCGGAAGATCTCGGCTACGGCAATGGATGCCAGAACAAAATAGGGTCCGCGCAGCCGGAAACAAATGGTGCCGATAATCAGGGCGATCGCGACAGCGACCAGAATGCCGGCCCAGACGCCATACCACGGCGCGATATGACGATACTGCATCAGGATGATCGTGGTGTAGCCGCCCACACCGAAGTAGGCGGCATGGCCCACAGAGTATTGTCCGGTGTAACCGCCCAGGATGTTCCAGCCCGATCCCATTATGATGCTGATGAAGATCAGTATCATAATGTGAAGTGCATAGGTACTCTCCACGAAATTCGGAAGCAGAAAGAGTGCTGCCACCGCCACCACGGCCAGCAGGACCGGAAGCGTGCTCGTTCCCCGCATGTTGTGCATGAATGGTCTCATACTGTATCAGCCCTCATCAGTCTTTTGAAGTGCCCAACAAGCCGGATGGCTTGAACAAAAGCACCAGCAGGAATACCATGAATACGATGACATCTTTCCAGCCAGAGCCAAAATAGACGCCGCCAACAGACTCCGCAATGCCGATGAGCACCCCCCCCAGGGTAGCGCCAACGATGCTGCCCATGCCGCCAAGCACGGTGATCACGAAAGCCTTGAGCGTAAAAACGCTGCCGACCTGCGGGAAGATATAGTAGGTGGGTGATATGAGCGCGCCGGCGGTGCCGGCGAGTGCAGCTCCCAACCCAAAAGCGATGATCGACATGCGCTTGACGTTGATCCCCATGAGCTGGGCGGCTCCGCGGTCCTGCGCCGTTGCCCGAATCGCCTGGCCCGTATCGGTCCGGTAAAGAAACCAGTACAATGCCACGGTAATGATGATCGTGATGGCAAACGAGATGAGCAGCGGACTCGATATCGATATCCCGAGGATGTTGAAGCTGCTGGAAGAATACTTCGTTGAGAGTATCTTGTAGTCTGATGTGAAAGCCAGCATGACGGCATTGCTCATGACCAGGCCCATGCCGATGGTCAAGAGGATCTGGTTCTGCGGCAGTGCGCCCAGCACACGGTTGATGAAAACTTTTTGCAGAAACGCGCCGAACAGGAACATCAGCGGGATCGTCACGACGATCGAGACAAAAGGGTCGATGTGGAGCAGCGTAAACAGAAAATATGTCATGTACATGCCGATCATCAGCACATCGCCATGGGCAAAATTGATGACACGCATGACCCCGAAAATGATGGTCAAGCCAATACCGATCAGGGCGTAAACACCGCCGATCAAGATGCCGCTTAACATTGATTGCAGAAATACAGCCATATCGCCTCGGTATCTGATAAGTAAAAGGTCATGAATCGGTCATTCCCAAACTTTAAACCGCTACCCTGAGCGCGTGAGGGCGAATCCATTTCACGCTCTCATGCGCTCATGATTTCACGTTAAGACTGAAGACCACTACTTTGTCCATCCCGGAAAAGGCCAGATCGGTTTCTTGGCGGAGAGCTCAGACGGCCACACGGTCTCGTGCTTGCCGTTCTGAACCTGCTCGACAAGCATCTGAGCCTTGCGCTGGTTCTGATACCCGTCATAGTCGGTGAAAGATACTTCGCCAAGGATGCCGTTCCACTTTCCGGTTCGGAGCTGCTGGCGCAGCTTCTCCCGGTCTCCGCCAACAGTAGAGGCCGCCTGACCCATGATCATCATCGATTCGTAAGCGCAGGCCGCATGATATGTCGGCGACTTGCCGAACTTCTTTTCGTAGCGCTGATACCATGCCTTCGAATTTCCCCACGGCACATCCTCGGTCCACTGCGTCGAGGAGAAGATGCCATGACTGATTTCTTTTTCACTGGCGAACTGAGATACCGAGAAGCCGGCGCCCGCACCTATGAACGCCATGGGAGACAGACCGATTTCACGAGACTGGCGCATCAGCAAGATGGCGTCGGCCACATAGGATACCATGAAGACCAGATCGGGCTTGGCGGCTTTGGCCTGGGCCAACGTGGAACGGTAGTCTGGTGAACCCTTGGAATAGGCTTCTTCAAAGACCAGTTTGATACCTAACTTCTCGGCCACAGCCTTGGCGCTGTTGGCGGCCGATACGCCAAAATCAGTGTTTTCGTTCAGAATGGCGAGGGTCTTGGGCTGACCGAGTTTGGATGCCATTTCAAGCAGGATTGTGGCGTAATCGCCGGTGGTTCCCGATGTCCGGAACGTCCACTGAAGGTTCTGGCGGGTGATCTCCTCCTTCGAAGCAGCCGGTATGAGTAAGGGGACCTTATATCGCTCGGCCATCTTGGCATCGGCGTTTGACGTGGCGGACGTGTAAGGGCCAACGATTCCCACAACTTTATCGCGGGTGGCCAGTTTCTCGAGGGCTGCCATGGATTTTTCAGGTTTGCCTGTATCGTCTTCCTTGATCAGATCCACATTGATGCCTTTTTCCTTGAGATCTTCGATAGCCAGAATAACGCCGTTGGTCAAATTCTCACCAATCGGAGCTTCCGGTCCGGTGATGGAATTGATAAAACCGAGCTTCACAGCTTCCGCAGTTACAACGGCCGGGAAAATACACATCAACGCCAACATCAACGCCACTATCGCTTTATTCATTTTCGTTCCTCCTGTGTCTCAGTTGAATGGTAATAAGTTATTGAATTTTTTTTGAATTGTTTCCGTACCCCTCGGAGAGTCTCTGACAAAAGCTGTTCCCGTATATCACAGAACGGCGGATTTTTCCAGAAAATCATTATTTATTATAGCTGATTCATAAAATTTTATAGCCTTGATCGATTCAGCAAGAATGAAACGGATCATCATAAAATAGAAAATGTGACTCTTTATTTGACGCTTTCACCCGTTTCATGTTAGGTTTCCCCCCAAAACACCAGCCAAGGAGACGCCATGGAATCATCAGAATTGCTTGAAAAACTCCGACAGAAACAGCTTCACGCCCTTTCAGGAGGGGGAGAGGAGAAAATCCGAAAACAACATGAAGCCGGCAAATTGACCGCCCGGGAACGAATTTTTCAATTACTCGACCCGGATACATTCGTTGAAATCGATCGTTTCAAGACCCACCGATGCACCGACTTCGACATGGCCGATCAGAAAATCCCCGGAGACGGAGTCGTCACCGGTTACGGCATGATCCACGGCAGGCAGGCTTTTGTTTTTGCCCAGGACTTTACGGTGCTGGGCGGGTCCCTGTCGCTGGCCCATGCAGAAAAAATCGCCAAGATAATGAAAACAGCCATGAAAACCGGATCACCGGTCATCGGTCTCTGCGATTCGGGAGGGGCCCGGATTCAGGAAGGGGTCACGAGTCTGGCCGGTTACGGGGATATTTTTCTGCTCAATGTCATGGCATCGGGCGTGGTTCCGCAGATTACGGCAATCATGGGGCCTTCGGCGGGAGGCGCGGTTTACAGCCCGGCCCTGACCGACTGGATTTTCATGGTTGAAAAAACCGGTCATATGTTCATTACCGGTCCGGAAGTCATCAAGGCCGTTACCCGTGAAGTCGTCAGCAAGGAAGACCTCGGCGGGGCCATGGCCCACAACGCCAAAAGCGGCGTGGCTCATTTTTCTGCACCTGACGACAGCGCCTGCCTCGAGATGATCCGCGGGCTGATGTCGTTTCTTCCTCAGAACAACATGGAAGATCCGCCCCGGTCCGCCACCCAGGATGATCCCATGCGCCGGGATGAATCCCTTCGGGACATAGTGCCGCCCGATCCCAACAAACCCTACGACATTCGCGGAATTGTTCGATCCAACATGGACGATGGGTATTTTTTCGAGGTGCATCAGCACTGGGCGCAAAATATCGTCATTGGATTTGCCCGGTTGGACGGCATGCCCGTCGGTGTGGTGGCCAATCAGCCCTGCGTCATGGCCGGATGCCTGGATATCGATGCATCCATCAAGGGCGCCCGGTTTGTCCGTTTCTGCGATGCCTTCAACATTCCGCTCATCGTTTATGAAGACGTGCCGGGTTTTCTTCCGGGAACCCACCAGGAACACGGCGGTATCATCAAACACGGCGCCAAACTCATTTACGCTTTCTGCGAGGCAACGGTTCCACGTATCACCATCATTACCCGGAAAGCCTATGGCGGGGCCTATATCGTCATGAATTCCAAGCACATCCGGGGAGATATCAATCTGGCTTATCCCGGTGCGGAAATTGCCGTCATGGGCGCAGAGGGTGCGGTCAATATCATTTCCAGAAAAGAGATCGAATCGTCGGCAACGCCTGAGGAAGAACGCCACCAACGGATCACGGATTACCGGGAAAAATTTTCGAATCCTTACCGGGCGGCGGAACTGGGCTATATCGATGATGTCATCGATCCGGCCGACACCCGGCCGCAGTTAATTCAATCTCTGAAAATGCTTCGAACCAAGCGGGACATGAATCCGCCAAAAAAACACGGAAATATCCCGCTTTAGACAAGGAGAATCGATAACAATGTCCTGGGAACAACTGGCAGAACTCATTCGAAGCATTTTATTCACCCAGACCGGTGTCCCCAATCTGACGGGCGGCAATGTGCTGATGATCGGCGTCGGTCTTCTCTTTCTTTACCTGGCCATTGCAAAGGATTATGAGCCGCTGTTGCTGCTGCCGATCGGGTTCGGCATATTCATCGTCAATTTTCCGCTCACCCCGCTGATGGGCTATACAGAACACGGCAATCCGGATCTGATCCGAGCATTTTACAAATACGGGGTCGAATGGGAAATCATTCCCTGTGTTATTTTTCTGGGCCTCGGCGCCATGACGGACTTCGGCCCCTTGATTGCCAATCCCAAGACTCTGATCATCGGAGCCGGCGCCCAGCTAGGTGTTTTTGTAACCTACATTGGCACGCTTTTCTTCGGGTTCACGCTGAAGGAAGCCGCATCCGTCGGGATTATTGGCGGCGCAGACGGGCCCACGACAATTTACCTGACCACCAAGCTAGCACCCCACCTGCTGGGCGCAAATGCCTTGGCGGCCTATTCCTACATGGCCATGGTTCCCCTGATTCAACCTCCCATCATGCGATGGATGACGACACCTGCCCAGCGTCGGATTAAAATGCGCCAGCTCAGAGTCGTATCCGCCAAGGAAAAACTGCTCTTTCCGCTGATCGCTTCCGTATTGATCGTTTTGCTGATTCCGGCGGTCGCTCCCCTGATGGGCATGTTCATGTTCGGCAATCTGATGCGGGAAAGCGGCGTGGTCAAACGCCTTTCAGATACCGCTCAGAATGCCCTGATGAACATCGTCACCATTTTTCTGGGGCTATCGGTCGGGGCCACGATGCAGGCCGAAATCTTTCTGAACTGGAAACCCATGCTGATCTTCGCGTTCGGCCTTCTGGATTTTGTGGTCTGCACCTTTGGGGGGATTTTAACGGTCCATGTCATGAACATCTTCCTGAAGGAAAAAATGAATCCGCTGATCGGCTCTGCAGGGGTTTCGGCCGTGCCCATGTCGGCCCGGGTATCGCACGTTGAAGGCCTGAAGGCCGATCCGGACAACTGGCTGATCATGCATGCCATGGGGCCCAATCTGGCAGGTGTTATCGGGTCTGCAGCCGCAGCCGGCATGTTTATCGCCATGTTTCAATAGGAGGCTATCATGATATCCCGTCTTTTCAGATATGACCGCATCTTGTGGTATATTGTCGCGGCGGTATTGCCGCTTTTTATCCAGAGTCAATCTCTGGCTGCGATTGGAGAGGATACGGAAAAACCTGTCCCCGAATTTGCCCGAACGGAAAAAACCATCACAGCCAAACTCATCCCCAGGGCAAAAAGCAGCAGCGTTCTGATCGATTTCGATACAGCTCAAGGCAATCTGACGGAAGTCAAAGGCATTGAATTTGAAACCCTCCAGACACCGGAACTGGATATCAAAGAATTCAAATCTTCATTTTTTGAAGTGATGGTCGATCTCCCCCCTGGCACTGCGGCAGACATCACCATGACTTCTTCATTTTTTACGGTTTCAACCGAATACTGGGTTTACAATGCCAAAAAACCGGTAAAATGGGCGAATTCCGGAATTCAAGCGAAAAAAGGAACCGGTGCATCCAATCAATTCGTTATCCGGGTCACAGACGGCGGGGATTTGGACAGCGACGGCACGGCAAACGGCCGGATACAACTCATTGGCGGACCCAAGGATTATTTCTGGAGTTATGCCATCGGCACCCTGATCGTCCGTTTTTTCGGTGTCTTTCTGGTGTTGTCGGTGCTGATGATCGGCATGCTGTCCATAGGTCAACTATTTATTATCATCGAAAAAAAACGGATCAGGTCGGCGCCTGCGCCGTATCGGCCTCCCCAATCGCCGCCTGTTCCCCGGACAGAGCCGAGCAAAAGCCCCGATGCGTCGTCCACGCCGGACCCGGACACGATCGCCGCCATCGCAACGGCGCTTCATCTGCACCTGACGCCCAAAACATCCCCGGATGCATCCGAGGTGAAAAAAGTCGGCCAGAATTCCTGGGTTCAGTATGGCCGCGTTGAAATTCAAAATGCACGGTTTCAAACATTTTTACGGCCAATCAAACCGAAAAACAGGCCATAACCATCGTTTCGCATACATGATACGGCCGAAACAATGATCATGGCCCGAATTTCGGTTCATCCAAAATCGACTGAGAGGCAGCCCAATGAAATACCATTTAGAAATCAACAAGAAAAGCTTTGATGTCACCATCAGCAGCATTGCTGCAAATACGGCCCGTGTTCTGGTAAACGGGCAACCTTATGAAGTTTTTATCGGAAGCCCGGAAGCGCCGGGCGCAGTCCGCCGGCCGACAGCCTTGACGCAGACAACCGCCACGCAGGCCCCTGCCCCGGCGCAGAGACCTGAAGCATCGATGGAACCTATTCTGCCGGGTCATGAATCCATTGTAGCACCCATCCCCGGCCTGATCCTGGAAATCAAGGTCAAAGTCGGCGACTCGGTGGTTGCGGGCCAGACGGTCGCCATTCTCGAAGCCATGAAAATGGAAAACAGCCTGACAACCCATGTTTCGGGAACAATCAAGGAAATCCGTTTTGACAAAGGCTCCGAGGTATCCACCGGAGATGTGGTGATGATTGTCGGATAGTTGTTATAAACGCAAGACGGCGTAAGGAGGAAAAATGACGGTACGTGTACTCATGACACGCAAGATGCCGAGTATGTCGAGCGGCCTGCTGGATGCCGCCCTGATGGCCAAACTCAATGAACTGCTGCTTGAACTGCGGGACATGGCAAACCGCCAGTACGGGTATATTTCCGGCGAAACCATGCGCAATGTCGAGGACCGCAGTGAATATCTCGTTATCAGCACCTGGAAATCGCTCGATGCATGGGAGCGATGGTTTGCCAGCAAGAAACGGGAGCAAAAAGAAGGAACGGTCGATGCTCTGCTGGGATCATCAACCATCTATAAAGTTTACAGTTATGATTGATATTACGCCCCTTGATTCCTCATCAGGAGGGGATCGATGGGCGACAGGGGGAGGTTGAAAGGGGAGAAAGGCTGCCCCACCTATGCCGGTAGCCATTTTTTCAGCCGGTCCGCTAACTCATGCGGAGACACCGGCTTGGAAACATAGTCATTCATCCCCGCCTCCAGACACTTCTCACGGTCGCCCACTATGGCATGAGCGGTCATGGCGATAATTGGAATTACGAAGGATGAAGGAGAATCGCCTGTTTGCGCTTTATTCCTCATTTCTAATTCGTAATTCCGAATTCGCCTCGTGGCTTCCAGCCCATCCATCACCGGCATCTGCACGTCCATCAGGATCAGGTCGTAGGGAAGTGTTTCCACCGCTTTAAGCGCCTCGGCGCCATTGGCCACGGCATCCGCCCGCAGTCCCAGCTTATTCAGAATGCCCAGGGCCACCTGCTGGTTGGTGATGTTATCCTCTGCCAACAGGATACGCGCCTTGCTGCCGGCAAACAAGCCCAGTATGTCTCGGGCTGAATGACGTGTTACAATGGACTGTGGGTGCGCCGCCGCATCCGGGTCCGTCAGAGACAGAGACAGCACGCTCTTCAGTTCCTGTTGGTGTATCGGCTTGTTCAGATAGCCGACAAAGCCTATCTTTTCAAAGCGCAGGGCGTCGCCCCTTACCCCCATTGAAGTCAACATCACCAATCGGATACCGGCCAGACGATCATCGGCCTTGATAGCCAAACCAAGCGATTCGCCGTCCATCCCCGGCATCTGCATGTCGATTACAGCGATCCGGTACGAGTCGCCCTCATCCACCGCCTGCCTCAGCGTTTCGAGTGCTGCAAAACCATCCGGAGCTTCGGAGGGCCGCATTCCCCACGAATTCAATCGCAAGGTCAGGATTTCGCGGTTTGTGGCGTTGTCATCCACGATCAGAACCCGCACATTGTACAAGTCCGCGGGCGGTGGCATTTCCAAATGACCACTATCAGGTTGTTTACTCAGCCGTGAGGTAAACCAGAATTCCGAACCCTTGCCGACTTCGCTCTCAACACCCACTTCCCCGCCCATCAGTTCGGCCAGTTGTTTCGTTATGGCCAGGCCCAAACCAGTGCCGCCGTATTGCCGCGTGGTTGAAGCGTCCGCCTGGGTAAAATTGGCAAATATAAGACTTTTCTTGTCCTCAGGAATACCGATACCGGTATCGTGTACCTCAAAGCGCAGAAGGACATTGTCTTCATTATTTTCAATCAGTTTGGCGCGAACCGATATTTCGCCGTGATGGGTAAACTTGACGGCATTGCCCGCTAGATTGGTGAGAATCTGACGCAACCGGCCCGGATCACCCTGAAGCAGCGTCGGTACGTCAGGATCGGCGGCACAGAGAATATCCAGATTCTTCTGATGAGCATGTACGGCCAGACTGGCGGTGAAATCATCCAACAGGACGGATAAATCAAAATCCAGCATTTCCAGATCGAGCTTCTTAGCCTCGATTTTAGAGAAATCGAGAATGTCGTTGATCAAGCCAAGCAGTGATTCGGCGCTGCTGCGCACGATTTCAGCGTAGCGTCGCTGTTCGCCATTCAGCTCCATATCCAGCAACAACCCGGTCATGCCGATGATACCGTTCATGGGGGTTCTGATCTCATGGCTCATATTGGCCAGAAACTCGCTTTTTGCGGCGCTGGCCATTTCGGCTTGCGCCGCCATGTTGTTGGCCCGTACATTCGCCTCCTTGAGTTCTTCCTCTGCGCGCTTGCGATCTGTGATATCCACAAAAGTTTCAAGCAAGACCGGTTCGCCGTTCATTTCGATTTCGATGACACTCTTTAGAATCGGAATTTCTCGGCCGTCCTGGTGCCGAAGAATTTGTTCAGAGCTGTCAACTTCCTGATGCAAGTCCAGAATTGGACATTCGTTCTGCGATGATATACCAAAATACGTTTCGCATTTCTTGCCGTAAAGAACGGTCGCGTCATCCACACCGGTGATCATGACAACGTATTGGTTCGCCCAACGGATCATCCGGTCCCTTCCGATCAGCACAACCCCGAAGGGGCTTCTGTCGAGAATTGTTTTCAAATTTTCATTCGCGCGGATCAACTCCTGTTCAGCCAGCCTGCGCGCTGTAAGATCGGTATCAACACCGCGATAACCGACCAGATCGCCGTTCTCATCAAGAATCGGCGCCCCGTTGGTTGAGAACAGAACCTCGCGGCCGTCTTTGGTGATACACCAGTTTTCAAAATTTATGATCTGTAATTTTTGCTTGGCTAACTCTCCGAATGCAATCCGCGCAAGCTGCGCTTTTTTATCGATCATAAAATCATAGAAGGCTTTACCGATCATCTCATCGGGCCTGTAACCCAGATGCTTCTCGACTTTCGGGCTGCAATAGGTATAGCGCCCTTCGACATCGATATCCCAGACCCAATCTGACATACAGTCAATGATTGTCTGAAGAACTCGGTTGGCATTCTCGGCTGATTTTGTGCGTTCCAGCACCCTTTTCTCCAGTTCCTCATTCAAGATATGCAATGCCCTTTCCGCCCGCTTGCGATAGGTAATATCGCGGCCGATTCCCAGAAAGGCAGTGGCTCCGGCGGTGGAATCCAACACAAGAGAGGTATTCGATATGAACCAGAGCCAGTTCCCATTTTTATGCCGGATACGATGTTCAAGTCCGCTCTGATTGGCTCCGGATACCATCGTTTGCTGGAGAATCACCTTGCATGGCGGGAGTTCCTTGGGATGGGCAAAATGATCAAAGGGCATGCCGATCAGTTCGCTGGGAAGATACCCTAGCAGAAATTCCACGTTGGGCGCTACATAGGTGATGATTCCCTCCGGAGACAATGTGTAGATAAGATCATTGACATTTTCGTATCATTTTTAAATTTTATGGCTGAGCTAAAAATATTGATTGCAAAAACGCCTTCAATGATTGTATAGACCGATTCTAATGACACCAGAAAATACTACCAAAATTTTAGACAGCATTCAACCAGAGATTCAAAAGATCGA